>JAJRTR010000063.1 GCA_024278215.1 bacterium | reverse complement strand
GATGCCTGTTTTATCAGCGACGATGCGGAGCTGGTCGATAGCGGCGGGCCGGTAGACATCGAGCGGAACAGCGAGCACACTCTTGTCCTTTTTCGAGAGCATCATACCCAGCTTGCCGCAGGTGGTGGTCTTGCCCGAGCCCTGAAGACCGCACACGAGATAAATAGTGGGCGCGGCAGGCGCGACGATCAGGCTTTCATGCTCGCCGCCGAGCATGTCCGTGAGGTTGTCGCGAACTATCTTGAAGAACTGCTGATGAGGCGTCAGGCTCTTCATGACCGCCTCGCCCATCGCCGCTTCCCGCACATCGCCGATGAATCTTTTTACCACATCAAAGTTGACGTCGGCTTCGAGCAGCGTGAAACGAAGCTCGCGCAGAGCCTCCTTGACATTCTTCTCGGTTATCTGTCCTTTTCCGCTCAGTTTTTTAAACGTCGCGCCGAGCTTTTCACTGAAACTGTCGAGCATACAAACTTCCGCCTCCTACTTTCTCAAGGGCAATCATATAGTTTAGATGTCTCGCAAACAGTTGTCAAATGTTATAGCTGTTTAAGGTGTGCGACACAAAAGTGGGTTTTTGCGAAAAGCGGGACAGGTACCGAAAAAACAGCGTTACCAGTCCCTGTTTTTCGCACATTAAAAATGTGGTTGTTTTTAACCTGCTTTTATGTCGCACACCCGGATGCTTATTTTCGATATTTTCCCTTTTGTTGACAGGGCGCATGGACAAAAAAACCGCGGCTTTCCGGGCCGCGGTTTTTTTTATCTGAAAGTCTTGAAATGCTGTTGTTATTTACATTCGTCCGGGGGCCATGTCTCTGGAGTTTTCACTCCGTCCACTATCTTATAGCCAGCCACCATGGCACCGGGAGCAGATGGATCGATGGCGCTTGAATCAACAGGTTTTCCCCAGAAGCCCTTGATGGTTGCCAGATCAAGAGCATTGATGTTGCCGTCCATGTTGACGTCAGCCCATGTTCTGTAGCAATCTGTACCCAGAGGGGAACCCCAGGCAGGCTTTAGTTTCGCAAGGTCCAGGGCATTGACATTTCCGTCCCCATTAAAGTTGCCGATGTCGCCTGTGAAGCCGCCGTCGCTGGAGTTCGGGGGCAGTGTCGGCGGTGTCTCCTCCATTGTCACAGTGTCTCCGGAAGTGTCGATTTCCGCCGGGTCTGTAAGGTCCATGCCACAGAAACCATCGCTGGAGGCATCGTTATCACACATGTTTTCCATCGCGGTATCGTAGTTGTCGACTCTCAGCCTGACGACATACTCTGTGCCAGCCTGGATGTCTGAGTCGGGAACCATGAATTCGACAGTTCCACTCGCGTTCGTGATCCCTGTTTTGATGGGAGTGCCGTAATCTCTGCCGGCGGCTCTCGAACTGCCGGTAATCGGCACCAGTTCCACTTTCAAGCCGCTCTGGGGTACTTCACATTTTCTCATAATACCGTTGGACTTGCATGAGCCGCCGGTCGCCGCTTCGCCGGTCGCCTTGCAAGCGGTCGCGTCGCCGATATCCGCTCCTGTGCAGGCCTCTACAAGCATCTTCTTGACGGGCTTCTTCAGCTTAATAACGGTCTTGCAAACACTGGGGTCGATAACACACGCGTCCTGCGTTTCAATGTTCACTGCGTTGCTTGTGAGAGACGCGAACGATTCTATTCCGTTGTCGTTTACATAAGTAACGCCGATGTAGTAGTCGGCCGTCTCGGTCACCGTAATGGTGTTCTTTACCCATTCGTTGCCGTCTGTGCAAGCGTGGCTGCCGGTGTAGCCTGTTTCGACCTGGAGGTCACAGCAGGTGGAAGCTTCTTTGCCGTTGCAATCCGTCTTGCAGGCATAGAGGTTGTAGCCCTGTCCGCCGACATCGTAGTCGGTGGAATCCGTCCAGCATGCTTTCGCGCCGTAGTTCGGCGAAGCGGAGAATTGCCATGCAGTTGTCGCGTCAGGTGCCGCGGGCCTGTTCGAAGGAGTACATACCTGGCAGTTTGTCAGGTCTGAACTTTCATATACAGTGCTTTCGTTGGAGCTGGGGTCCAATGCTGAAGCACAATAGGTATAGTCATCGTCAGTTGTTACATTATAGTCCTGCAATGTTGTTGTCTGTATGCCGGTTCCATCGCCAAGCAAAGCGTAGTCACCAGTCGTTGTGCAGTTTTCTATTTTATCATCACATCTGTAGACGTTATAGGTGACGGAGTCTTTGTCTGTCACTGCGCCCCAGCTCGGTGTGCATGAATACTCGTCGAACACCATAGGCTCCATGACCGGTTTGTCCGGTGCCTTGGTGTCTGCCGGTGTGCATGATCCTATCTGGCTGGAAGTCAATGTGTCGGTCTTGAAGTTACCTGCGGCATCATAAGAGTAAACGGTATAGCAGTACTGGGTCCCATTCGTGAGGCCGTCACCGTTATTGTCGTCGGTAGTGTCGAGAGTATCTTCGAGTTGCTGGGCGGCGGTGACTGTTCCGGCTATGATGGAACTGCCCAGGTTGCCTGGATTACCCAGGGGGGTTGTTGTACAGTCGCCGCCGATGGCTTCCGTGCGCATCAGATAGTAGCCCATGAGTTCCACCGGTGTGGGATAACTCGAATTCTCGAATGCGCCTTCGTCGTCGGATGTTACACGGCTGAAAGTGATCTCGCACGCTCCGCCCACCGCCGACGCCGTCGTGGATACTGAAGTCGGCAGATCGGGCTTATATGGGTCCGGTACGCTCGTTATCGTGAGACATTTTCTGTAGATCGTAGTCGTATCGTGGTTGCTGCAGTTGGGTGTGGTTTTGCTCGGGCACGTACCTGCCGTGTCGCAGTTGTCGCAGGCTTCCACCCAGAAGCAGAACATGGTGTCAGTCTGCGGGAAGTTTTCGGAATCAACTTCCAGTGTCCCGCTGTTGTCAATCATAGAAGAGTTGATTTTTTCGTTATAGCCGCCAGTCAGGTAGTCGTCTTTAGTCTGGCAATCCGTCTGCTCGCTTGTGCTGACCTCACACTTGTAGACATTGTAGCCGGCCAGGTCTTCGTCTTCGCCCTGCTCCCAGGAAAGGTCTACGCCGTATATGCCTGATTTGAGCGTGACGGAGAGCGAACTGATCTTGCCGGGTTTTTTGAGGTCTTCAGGTGTGCACGTGTCTGTGTCGCTGCCGTCGCCGGCTGCTGTAGACTGGTTGCCGCCGGCGTCGAGAGCCTTGATCCTGTATGTGTAGGGGCCGCCGCCGAGTTCCAGCGTGGTGGTGTCGTTGTCCGTGTAGCTGTACTGGTAGCTCGACTGGTTCGGCACTGCGCCAAATGGGCTGGTATTGAGGTTGACGGAGTCACGGCTGATGAAGAACCCCTGTACGGATGGGTCGGTGAGTGTGTCCATGTTCCATGTGCATTCGCATATACCCTCGTTGCCGTCGGGCGTGGCGCACGACATGCTGTTCGGCGCGGCGGGCGGCACCCAGTCTTCTACTGTGCATTTTGACTTTGCCGCCTCCGACATGTCGGTTTCCATGTCCGGGTTCGAATCGTTCACACTCGTAAAGAAGAAATAGTATGTCTTGCCGTCGAGGAGTTCTCCCGTGTCGTCGCCGATAACATACTGGAAATAATTGGTTCCGGAAATGTTTGAGGTGATAGAGCTGTCATAAGTGGCGGAACTCGCGTCGTCGACTGTGTTGACATAAATCTTGTATTCGCCTGTAAAGCCCGCGTCGGGCGAAGCGTACAGGGTGATCTTGCATTCGTTTGAATCCGGTTCCGAGGTGCTCTGAGGGCATGTGCCGGTAGTGTAGGAAGAAGCTCCCGAGGCTTTACATTCGCCGGGATTGACAGCCAGCGTAGCGGCCGGTTTGCCCGCTTGTTCAACGGTAACTGTCTTGTTTTCTTTCACGGTACTGAGGCCCACGCTGAGGTCGACCAGCCAGAAGGGTGTCGAGCCGCTGAGGTCGATGTCGCCGGTTACCATAATCAGCCTGGCCGAGTTATGAGTCGAGCCGAGAATGGTGTCGCCGTTGGGCAGGCTGTTTTTGGCGATGAAGCTGAGTTTTCCGCCGGCCGCGCCGATCTGAAGCGTTGTTTCACTCAGGCTGCCCACGATGAGTTTACAGCCCAGGATATCCGCAGTATTCGGGTTTGTTACGCATTCGCCATCCCAGAGAACCTTGACCAGATTCGGGTCTGCACCGGCGGCTTCGGGTGCGTAGGTAATGGCGAAAACATTTTCCATGTGTACGTCATACGGGTTTGAGTCGGGCATGTCGGGGTTGAAAAATATCATGAGATAAGCTTCGATCGCACCGCTGCTTGTGCCCGGGTCGGGAGGATTTGCGCCCAGAGTAATCTGTGTACAGACAACAACATCATTGGGCATATCTGAAAAGCCTTTTCCTGCCCCGGCGGAAAAGCCGAGGATATCCACAAGGCCAAGACCCGATGTCGTGTTTCCGTCGACATCACATGTATCATTTTCAATATCACGAACAGTGTTATTACTTGAGTAGCAGGTTGGCGTTCCACTTTTAAACTTGCCGCACTCTTCATAGCTGTTGGCGAACTGGCAATTGTCTATGTCAGGTGTGGAGTATTCGGACGCCCAAGAGGAAATCGTGGTGCAGGGCGCTGTTTCCGGGTCTGGTACTTGCGCTACGACATTTCCCCTGCTGTCTACAGCCACGATATAGTATGTAACTTCATCACCTTCGCTTAATCCTGTGATTGGGATAACTCCTTCGAACTTCCCGGTTGTCGAGTTATAGGTCATGTCTACACTGGCTGTGTTGCTTGTGTCGCCGCTGTAATAGTAGTAGACTTTCGGGTTCCCTGATTTGCCGCCGCATGTGCTTGAGTTGCTGCCGCCGGACGTGTCGTTTGCGTTAGGGATACATGTCGGGTTCGGAATGACCCGCGGGTCCGCCTGCCCGGTGTAGTCTTCCATTTCGCAGGCGGAAAAGTCGCAGTTCGGTTCACATTCGTGCGTACACGTGCCGTTGCAGCAGGCTTCGAGCTGTGTCTGTCCGTTGATTGTCGCGTATACTGTGAATGAATCCTGACCGGCAATTGCCGAGGAGTTGCTTACACTCTCGATTATCGGTGTATCCGGAATAGTGGGGATTGTGAATTTAAACTCCACATCATCCGCTGAAACCTTGGCTGCGCCAAGCAGCAACATATATACCGCTACCGCCAGGACTGTCATCCATCTCAATTTTCTCATCTTCCTTTTCCTCCCTTATATTGTGAGTTGTATTTATGCAATTTCCGCACAGGCTCCTGGAGCCTTACACTGAGCCAATTGCAAAATTCTGATTCGGCTACGGCCGGCTGCAACTGTCAACAGCTGCGTTGTCGGCACAAAATCATCCTTACTCTACAAGTACGCCTGCGGGGATTTTGCACCTCCGCCTTGCTTCCGACCAATTTCGCGCGACCTCGCTTCGAACATAATTTTACAACTGGCTCAACTGAATATCTCTTTGCAAAATCCGTGCCAATTATTTTATGGTTAAAAACCGCATTTTTCAACTATTTTACACAATATTTGCCGATATTGAGCAGTAATAGTCGATTTTTTCTCTTTGCATGGTGCATTTTTGCCTCACGTTTGAGGCATTTTTGCCTCATATTCTGTCTTTTTGAGCTATTTCAATACTTGACGGAAACGTCCAGATTATTGTTCGTGCCCGGGTTGATGTACACTCGATTATCGTCCGGGTCGTAATACCAGTTGCCGGGCTTTGCGCCGAGTCCGTCGAGCGAAGCGGTTTCGTCGAGCGCGCGGCCCCCGGCCAGTATCATTGCGGGTTTCTCGAAGCTGAGCGCCCGCAGCATGATAGATGCCGCGGGATTCTTCGCGTAGACGGTGAATTCCCTGTCGTTGTCCATCGTCAGGTTGATTGTCGTCCTGTCGGCACCTTCCTGGCACAGGATGAATTTCGCGTTGCCGCCCGGATAGATATCCAGCGTTATGCTTTCTGCGAACGATTCGTCGCCGTGGCCCAGTTCGCTGTCCACAACGCGAAGCGGGATGATCGAGCCGCGACGCGCGAACAGCGGGTATTTGTCGAGCGGGCATTTGTAGTCTGTCACCTGGCCCTCCCTGTATATCTCCGCCGGGTTCCAGTAGTCGTGCCAGACTCCCGAGGGGAACACGATTTCCCTGCTGTTTTCGGGTGTGTACATCACCGCGACGAAAAGATTGTCGCCCAGCAGGTATTGCCGTTTGCCGCCGACGATGTGCATGATCGGGCCTTTTTTGTAGTGGCCTTTGATCATCATAGAATACAGGTAGGGTTTCAGTTCGAGATGCAGCCGGGTGAATTTACGATAGATGTTGACCGTTTCGTCGTCGTGGAGCCAGGGCTGGTGCGCGCCGTGGCCGCCGTTTTCCATGAGCGGGTTGAGCGCGCCGAACTGGGCCCATCTGAGCAGCAGCTGTCTGGTGATTTTTTCGTCGCCGTTGTACCCCGCGATGTCAGTGCCGATGACAGTGTAGCCGAGACGCGCCGAGTCGAACACATCGTTGAGCGCTTCGGCGAAGCCGTCGTCACCCCAGTTGTGGCGCTCGTCGCCTGTCCAGTTGACGGGCGAATGGCTGATGGGCGCGAAACCGCGCGGATGCACCAGTTTGAGGTCTACGGCGCGGCTCCAGGCGACCGCCCGCGGGTTCCTGCTCGTGATATATTCCTGCATGTCCATATAATAGTAGTCCATCATTTCGCGTGTCGTCACCGGACCTGCCGCACAGGGCGCACCGTTCGGGAAGAGCGTGGCGACGCCGTCCACCTTCCAGCCGTCGATGCCCATGTCGATGACGCGGTCCTGCAGGTTGTGCCACCACGCGAGCGCCTCGGGGTTCGTGTAATCGACAAATCCGCCACGCCCTTTCCACCATTTGGTCGGCTTGCCGTTATTACACATATAACCCTTTTCCAGTGCTTCTTTATGTATGTTATATGTCGTCGGCGCGTATTGTTCGGCCGTACCCTCGGAATTCAAAACGCTGGTGAGCCACAGGATCACTTTTATGCCGCGTTCGTGCAGTTTGTCGATCATCTCCTGCGGGTTCGGGTACTGTTCCCTGTTGAAGATGAAGTTGTTGTATTCCGTCGCCCAGGGGCTGTCGATGACCACCGCGCCCACCGGTATGCCGCGCGACTCGTAGCCGTCGACAAGTTCCCACACGGCTTCCTGCGTGTTCACGTCGTCTTCCCAAACCCAGTGGTCGAAAACCCACGCGGGCGAGATCGGAGGTCTGTTGCTTTTCTCGACTCGCCGGTGGGGCGGCCCGTATTGCGTGTTCTCGGCGCCGGCGTAAATAACAGTCGTCACTATCGCCGCGATCACAAATACCGGAATTATTTTTTTCAACATCTTCAACATCTCCGAAATCATATACGAACTATTCCGGCGCAGGTTGCGCCGCACTTCCCCAGTCCGCTTGCTTTGTGCTAAACTATTCCTGAACTGATATTCTAATATATGATGGTGAAAAAAGTGAAATGCGCGGGCATAAGACATAATTCGGCGAAAGTGTCGAAATCGCAGGTGGAAGAAATCACCGCCTGGCTCGAAGAGCACGGGATACGCACGATAGTCCTTGAACACACGACAAACGAGCTGCCGGATGAAATGGATTTCCTGATCGTTATGGGTGGCGACGGCACCCTTATCGGCGGCGCGCGCACGGCGGCAAAGATGCGGATTCCCATCATCGGCATCGACTTCGGCGGACTGGGTTTCCTGTCGGAAATAAAGTTCCGCGACTGCAAGATGGCCCTCAACTCCATCCTCAAGGGCGACTATCAGATCGAGGAACGCACGATGCTGAGGGGCGAAATACGCGACTGCGACGGAAACGACATCGGTGGATTATGCACCGCCGTCAACGATATTGTCGTGACGAAAAAATCCAGCCGCATGCTTCGCCTCATGGTCTATGTCAACAATGAATATTATAACGAGATATTGGGCGACGGGATAATTGTATCGAGCGCGACAGGCTCGACCGCCTATTCGCTTTCCGCGGGCGGTCCGATCGTTTCTCCGACTCTGGACATAATACTGATCAGTCCCATCTGTCCGCACACACTGTTCTCGAGGTCGCTCGTCACCAACGGCGCGGATGAAATCCTGATCGAACTGCCGCCCGAACGCGAAGACCTTATAATGACAGTCGACGGCCAGGAAGAATACGCGCTGGCACCCGAATGCAGGGTTGTCATACGCCGTTTCGCGCATTCTGTGCGTTACATCAGGATACGCCCGTCACATTTCTTCGAAACAGTCAGAGAAAAATTCCATCTGCGGTGATGCCTGATATGCTTCTCGAATTCCACGTACAGAATTTCGCACTCGCCGAGGACCTCTCGATCAGGTTCGGAGGCGGGCTCAATGTCATCACCGGCGAAACCGGCTCCGGCAAATCCGTGATCGTAAACGCCGTGAGTATACTGCTGGGCAGGAAAGCGTCGGCGACTTTTGTGCGCGAAGGCGCGGACAGGGCAGTGCTCGAGGGTGTGTTCGAGTGGCAGCCGCCCGCCGCTATATGCGAAAATCTCGCCGCCGCGGGCATCGCGCTCGAAGAGGATGAGACGCTTACGATAACGCGCGAGATATCCGCCTCGGGCCGCTCGACCGCGCGCATAAACTCCCGCGTCGTCACCGCCGCGCTCCTGCGCGAGGTCGGCCATGCACTCGCGGACCTTCACGGCCAGTACCGGCACCAGGCGCTCCTGCGCCGCAAAGACCACACGGAATTCGTGGACCTGCTGGGTACGGAAAAACATAAAAAAAACGTTACCTTATTCGCTGAAAGATATAAGGAACTCGAGGAACTCCGCACGCGCCGCCTCGAGATAAACGAGGGTATGCAGCGCAGGGAAGAAGAAAAAGACCTCCTGCTTTTCAGGATAAAAGAGATAGAAGATTCGGTCGAAAGCGAGCAGGAATACTATGAACTCGAAGAGGAAGTGAAGCTGCTCGAGAACGCCGCCGAGATCAGCGAGTCGGCTTCCGAAGCCTGGCATAAAGTCGCTCTCACGGGGTCCGACACGTCCGCGCTGAACAGGCTGGCCGAAGCGTCGGAAAAGCTGCGGGATGTCGAGGAACTCGAGGAGCGGATCATGAGGGCGATATCGGCGATAGTCGAGTCGGAGGCAATGCTCGAGGAAGCCGCGCGCGAGCTGAGGTCCGCCGCCTCGGAACTCCAGCCCGACCCCGGCAGGCTCAGTGACCTCCAGGACCGGCTTCTGGAGATAAAGTCGCTCATGAAAAAGAACAGGTGCGACTCTGTCGCCAGGCTGCTCGAGTTCTGCGGCGAAGCGAAAGCGCGTGTCGAGGAAATCGAAAATACTGATCAGTCCGCCGGCGAACTGGACGACAAAATAAAGGAAAAGAAAACTGTGCTGAAAGGTCTGGCGGAGCAGTTGACAAAAGGGCGCAAGGCAGTTTGCGCAAAGCTCGAAAAACAAATGAAATCCGAACTGGCCGAACTCGCTATGGACGGTGCGGAATTCAAAGTCAAGTTTAACCCCGCCGGCGGCAAAAACGGGGGCACCGGTCCGCGCGGCGCTGAATCTCTCGAGTTCCTCATATCGGCGAACCCGGGCGAGGCGCTGCATCCTATCGCTGAAGTAGCGAGTGGCGGGGAGATGTCGCGCGTCATGCTCGCTTTCAAGTCGATCCTCAGCGGGCACGACCCGGTGCCGGTCCTGATATTCGACGAGATCGACTCGGGTGTCGGCGGAGTTACCGCCTGGCATGTTGGCGGCAAGATGGCCGCGCTCGGTCGCCACAGGCAGGTGATCGCCATAACGCACCTGCCGCAGATAGCCGCTTTCGGCGATTCGCATCTGACTGTATTCAAAAAGAAACAGAGCGGCAGGACCGTGATCCACTCTTCCGCCGTCGCGGGTGACGACCAGCTCGGCGAACTGTCCCGCATGCTCGGCGACGCCGGCGAGAAAAACGCCACCATCAGCATGGCGAAGGAACTGCTGAAAGAGGCGGGACGGGTGGTGAGCGGTGCATGATCATTTCCGGAACCGCCCGCATCGACAGGCGCACAAAAAATCTCGTAACACGACTTCAACCTGGTGACATCGCCGTCATTCTCCATGAAGACCTCGACATGGTGGCTGCGGAAAATCTGGTTATGTGCAAACCCGCCGCCGTGATCAACTGCCACCGCTCGATCTCGGAAAAATACGTCAACCGCGGCCCATATCTACTCATCGACGCGAATATCCCTCTCATCGACGAGGTGGGCGACAACCTGCTCGAGTACGTCTCCGAGGGCGACAGGATAACTATCCGGGACGGCGCGATTTTCGTCGGGCGCGAGCAGGTCGCTTCCGGCACGGTCCTCACTCAACCCCTTCTCAACGTGCGCAATCAGAGGGCGAAGGAACGACTCGAGGACGAGATTGAAAAATTCGCTAATAATACATTAAATTATTTAAAAAAAGAAAAGAGTTTGCTTTACAGCAATCTCGAAATAGGCTCGCTGAAACTCGACTTCAGGGGCAGGCAGGTGCTCGTTGTCGTGCGCGGCCAGGACTACAGGCAGGACCTGCTCGCAGTGCAGCAATATATCCGCGAGCAGAACCCCGTGATAATCGGTGTGGACGGCG
>JAJRTR010000062.1 GCA_024278215.1 bacterium | reverse complement strand
GATACGAATCGCAATGCGGGGATCGGCGCGGAAATCTGGGATGAAGGCTACGCGCTGTCATTCGAGTATTCAGACAGGCGTAACAGTGGTTACGAAGACCATTTTGAAAGCGGTGTTATGGGGGCTTACGGAATGCGGGACGCCGAAAGGGGAAAAACAGCCTCTATGGACTTCACGCTGCGTCCGATACCGACTTTCCTGAAAGGCTACAGTTTCGCTCTGGAAGCTTCTGTTGCACGCGCCACGGATGACAGGGAAGACTATCTCTCGGTCCTTGATGAAACTGTAGATTACAGCGGCAAGACAAACACTCTCACCATTACGCCGACCCTGCTCAGCAGTGTTCTGCACATTACAAACCGTGCATACATCGTGCAGGATGTCAAATACAGCGCGTTTTATAATGATAATAAATACACAGAAATAAAAACTTCCGGCACGACGATAACCAACACCGATGCAAGATGTCACGAGTGGAACAGCGAACTGGCAGCCGACACCCGGCTGCTCATCCCGCTCAGCAACAGCGCCGTCCTCGACTTCAGGCACGAATATGCCGAAAGAAGCGGCTACAGCCCCGGCGGCACCACTTCGACGCTCTCGCCCGGCCTGTCTTTCACCTGGAACCATCAGGATTACCTGCTTTTCTCTTATACATACGATTTCAAAGACACTGTCGAGGAATGGACGATGCTCGAGGCCGACCTGGTGCTACGCCGAAACGGCGGTTTCAGGGCATTCGCGTCATACAACTACGACCTCATCGGAAACGACTCGATAAATGAAACCTGCGGGATGTCGTTCGATATAGGGCGCGGCACACTCATGTTGTCCTACGAGGACATCGGGTCCGACTTCCGCATCGGGTTCTTCACACGCCACTACTACGGTGCCCACAGGGGCAGCATGCTCGAAAAAGCGGCAAGCTATGGCAACCCCGGCAGTGTGAAATGAAGCTCCACCGCTGCAACGCCGTAGAATGGGCGTCATCCCGATTTTGAACTCGCATTGGTGAAATATGCTGGTTAAGGAAACAACGGGGCTGTCATCTTTTTTTGTTGCCGCCAATTACTTTTAAATATTCGAAATTACAAATCCTGATTTCAGGTTTTCCATATCGGTCTTTCACCAGCGAGCCTTCACTATCTAAAGATATTAAAATGTGGCTGCCTTTAAGATAAAGGTCTTCGACGCCGACTTTCAACATTTTCCTTTTCGCGCTCCGCATAAGGGAAAAATATTCTTCTCGCGTAATGATGCCCTCGCGGTAAGCACGCAAAGTATCTATTCCTTCATAATAATCGCCGTCTTTATCGGCCAGTTTATCATCAGGGCCGTTCCAGTATCCCCAGATCAATATGTAATCATGATTCCTGTTCAGAATTTGAGTTCTGTCCGGTGTTTTGAAGTTTTTGTGGGTTTCGTATCTGCTTTTATCGAACAGATTTTTGGGTATCTGTGTTTTGTTTCCGCTCATATATATTGCTCTTGGATAAATAGTCGGTATCCCCTTTTTGCCGATTTTTACCGCCAGCGAGAATTCCTCGAATGGGCTGTTATAGCCGTGTTCCAGGATTTTTCTTTCGTCGTTTTTAAAAGGGTCGAGGTCCGGCTGCAGGCCGACTTTCGAGACTTTCCAGACAAGATGGATATTGTCTTTAGTCACGGTATAATAGAAATCCCTGTGTGCCGAAATTTTGGTTCTGGGAGTCTGCTGCCATCGCTCCGGCAGGAAATAATCAAACAGCCACGGGTCTTTGCCCACAACCCACAATCGGCCTTTTGTGCTTTCGACACGGCCATAAATGTATTCGACGCCCATTATGTTCGTATGTTTGAGATGCGGATGGTACTTCCGTGGGGTCTCTATAGAGAACCTGTCTTTTTGCCTTTTCAGATATTCGTCGCGCTTGTCTTTTTTGACAATATCGTCTCTTTCGGGTGTTCGCTCGAGCAACTCGAAGTCTACCAGCCCATTTGGGATCCTCTTCTTTTTGTTCTGCCTCCATTCCCCTTCTTCATCTGTTCTCAAAATCACATGTTGCGGTTTGTTATCTCGAACGATGAACCCTTTATGCTTGATTTTTCCGTGTGCTTCGACAGTGTACGATTCGATATGCTTTTTGTCTATTAACTTTTTTTCATAGGCCTGCACAAGGTCCATTCCTTCTATCCACTCATAAATCACGGCATACGAGCGGTGCATATCCAGCTTGATTTCTTCATGTTTACTTATCAGCGATTGCATCATGTATTCTTTTCTTCCAAGCCGCCACAATTCCGATGTTTCCGAAGGAACGAATATGGCGAGAGGCTTTTGCACAAACAACTCTTCAGGGTACTTGTAAAATTCGTCACCCAGTTCCATAACGAGCGAGAATTCCTCGAATGGGCTGTTGAATTGCGCATACATCAAGCCGTTGCTCTCGTATCCGCCCGGAATGTCCTGTCCCATTCGGTTCCATTTAATGACAATATCAATTGCTTTCCCGTTCGCTTCTTTTGTCCTGACTTTATAGACGCTGCTTGTTCCCGACAGTTTTTCGGAGTTCTCGTCGAACCATTTGTCGTCGGTCAAATGGTTTTCGGGTTTCAGGTTCCCAATGACCGGAAGGCCATATTTCGTGATATAGAGATCATCCTTCCCGGGCAGGATAAGATGCACGTATTCGACATTGAAGATTTTCGCTATTTCGCTTTTGTGGTATTTTTTGTTCCGTAAATACCATTCTCTGATGTGTTTGTCTTTTATCATAACTTTCCAGCCTCTCGAGGCCTTGAAAATGACACAGTTTAGAAGTTGAAGCCGCCTGGTTGATGTATTTCGACAGGCGGGGGGGACCTGTCGTACTGCTGCGTTTCGGTTGTAAAGCCGAACATGCGTCCCGCCTGTATTATTCGGCCAGTCTTAAGCTGCAAGCACCTGATTTTACAGTTCTTTCACCAGTGCGGTTCGGACGCTGTTTTCCACCTCGAGGCTATGCAGGCGCAATATGTCAATCATCGTAATAATGCCGATAACGTGTTTTGGGTTGGACCTGTCCACTACCGGAATATGATGGATTTCATTTTTCTCGATCAGTTTCATGACCTGAAACAGTGAGGCATCCTGATAAGTGACAACCAGGTCCTTACTCATGATGTCGCGCGATAATGTTTTATCTCGCAGGGAGGGACTCACCGCCACAACGTCCACAGTAGTGACGATCCCGACCAGTTCCCCGTTTTCCTGCACCAGTACAGAATCCATCTTCTTTTCTTTAAGGATTTCCGAGACTTCCGAAACGGTCGTTTCAGGCATAACGGAAACTATTCTTTTAACCATAGCATCTTTAACTTTGAGAATTTTCAGCAGTGGGATGGAATGTTCACGCCGGTGGGCCGGAGATTTCGAGCGGTTTGCCACCTGGAACTCGTATATATAACTATTTCCGGTCACCAGATATGCAACGGTACAGGCAAGCATACTTGGAACCAGAAGCGCGTAGCCGGAGGTCATTTCGGACACCATGAGAATAACGGCGAGTGGCGCTTTGGCAATACCGCCGAAAAGCGCCAGCATGCCGACGATGACAAAACTCGCGGGCGAAACCGGGGTGATGACTGTAAAGGTGTGCAGTAAAGACCACAATACCGCGCCTACCATTCCGCCGATAACCAATCCGGGCGCGAAAACACCGCCGCTGCCACCGGAGCCGATAGACAACCCCGTAGCCAGGATTTTGCCGAACAGCAAGGCAATCATTATTCCGAGAGGAAGTGATGTGAAATTACCCTGAATGGCAAGTTGAATCCATCCATAGCCCATCCCAAGAACCTGCGGGAGGAACATACCCATTAAACCCACTAAAAAACCGCCTATGGCCGGTTTGCTCCAATCGGGGATTTTCAGCGCTTTGAAGTAATCGCGGATTCTGTAGAAACTGCGTCCATAAAGCGCGCCGATCACTCCGCACACAACACCAAGCAGCATATATGAGGAAAGTTCCGGGATTCTGAAAAAGGGTTGGACGTCAACATTGCCGAACACCGGCGCCCAACCGTTCCAGTATCCGAAAATGCTGTAACCGATGACGGATGCGATAAACGACGGCATCAGAGCTTCTGTCTCGAAATCGCGACGGTAG
>JAJRTR010000061.1 GCA_024278215.1 bacterium | reverse complement strand
TATCCTTTCCATAAATAACAGCAGTTTTAAGCCCCCCCGGGTTCTGCGTATGAAAAAACACTTGAAAAAGCGGAGGTCAGAGATGAAAATGACGAAAAAAGGACTAACACTTCCGGCAGTACTGATGCTGCTGGCGACGATGCTGTACGGATGCGGCGGCGGTGGTGGCGGCTCGACGTCGCCCGGCGGTATTGCGCCGGCACCGTCGCCCGGCGAGACGGCAACGAGAATCACAGGCACAGCGCGCGTGCCTTCGGGCTCGAGCGCGGCAAAAGCGAGTGCGCGAACGACTGCCGCGGTCAGCGGCCTCGACGCTATCGCAAACGGTCTTGCGGGACTTTATTACCTCGACGACAATGGGAATCTGAAGGGGCGGGCGATTGCAACTGCCGACATCGTAAACGGCAACTTTGTTATAACGCTCCCCTCGAATGCCTCTACAATCACATCGAACATGGCGGTTGTGGTTTCGACGGAGGCCGGAAAGATAAGGTCTTTCGTGACCGGCACATCCGGGCTCGATGTCAACCCGATTTCCGAGTATGTCGTTTATTCATTTACGAAAGATCAGAACAGCCTCGAATCTTTCAGCATTGATAAACTCGCGGCGGCATATACAAAGGTGCAGACTGCGGCGGCCGGCGGGAATATAAACTTCTCCGCCTGCACGACTATCGCCGAGGCGGTACAACAGCTCGACAACGACGAAACGGTAAAAATGACGATGCAGGAGCAGGTGCATATCGCGCTTCCCTATTCCATTTCAGCATCGGTCACGCCGACGTCCGGCACCATAAACGATACATACACACTTACATGCGGCACGACAAACACGAGCTACAACTCGATGGAAGGCCGCTGCCGCACTTCGGATTCGTGGTCGCTTCTCAGCAACGGGACAAAAGCGTGCGAATACTCCGCGGCAGGCTCATACACACCGGGTTGCAGGATAAACCGGATGTCCATAGATAATGTTGACGCGCCGGTGACGGTCGGCGAACCCACGCCCCTTACGGTCGTCGTTTCCGTGTCGCCGACGTCGGGAACTGTAGACGACGAATATGTGGTGACGTGCGCTGTGTCGGGCGGCACATACAGCTGGCTCGAAGTCCGCTGCGACGACTCGGACTACTGGTTCATCGTCGATAGCGGCAACACGGGAACCTGCTTCTATATGGAACCCGGCACCTACACACCCGGATGCAGAGTGGACGAAGATGTTGTCGACAACACCGATACGCCCGTAAGCGTCGACGATGCGGCCAACAGCGAGCCGTCGATCACGAGCTTCACAAAATCTAAATCCGTTGTACTCACTGGAAACGACTATTCGCTCCTGAACGCCTCGGCGAGCGATCCCGACGGCGATACGCTTACGTACAGTTTTTCGAGCGATGGCGGCAGGTTGAAGAAGGTCAATGATAAGAAGTATAAATTCTATGCCGACGCGCCGGGTGAATACTCCGTCACACTCACAGTCACAGACGTACGCGGCGGTACGGATACGAAGACGCTGGGGATCGACAGCTTCGGCTCGACGGCCTCGCAGGGCGGCATAAAAGGAACGGTGGACCTCCCGGCGGCGGCGACATCCAGAGCGGCGGGACCGACGAGGTCGGCGAACATGCTCGCCGCGCCGGTGATGATCCGCCCGATGCCGCTCCGCGACACGGGCAGACGTGTGCGCTACGGCAATAAGAGCGCGCGGATATCTTATTGCGAATCAGCAAATTACATAAACGGCGAAGTGCTTGTGAAAGTCCGGCCCGGCAGCGACGCGGCGGCAATCGCGGGCGACAGCGGATTGACGGTGGCGAGGCAGAGCCAGAGCGGCATAGCGTTGCTCAGAGGCAATATATCCGGCATGAACGCGGACGAAGCGAAGCAGTATACCGTCGCCAAATGCGAGCGACTTAACGAACTGCCCGGCGTTGAATACGCGTCGCTCAACAGCATCCACAGGAAAAAGACGATACCGAATGATCCGCAGTACGGCAAGCAGTGGCATTATCCGCTGATACAACTCCCGCAGGCATGGGGACTTACGACAGGATCGTCGGACGTGGTGGTGGCGGTAGTCGACACGGGCATCGTGAAGAATCATGCTGATCTTAAAGCCAATCTCATAGCGGGCTACGACTTTGTAAGTCAGACGGACATTGAATGTGACGGTACGGGCGGGATCGACAGCGACCCCGAAGATGTCGCGGATTCGAGATGTGCAAGCGGCGCAATACCGGTCACGAGCTACGACCACAACGGCTACCACGGCACACATGTCGCGGGAACAATCGGTGCTGAAACCAATAACGGCAAAGGAGTGGCGGGCATAAACTGGAACGTGTCCATCATGCCGGTGCGCGTGCTCGGCGCGGGCTACGGCACAGACTACGACATCATGCAGGGAATGCTCTACGCGGGCGGATTGCCTAACGATTCCGGCACCCTGCCCCAGCGCCGCGCCGACATCATCAACATCAGCCTCGGCGGCGAACCCGGAGAAAGCTGCCCGGCGCAGTATAACGATCTCTTCGATCAACTCTATGCCGCGGGCGTCACTGTGTTCGTCGCTTCGGGCAACGAATCCAGCAACAACGCTCTCAACCCGCTCGCTATCTGCAACCACGCGGTGGCGGTCGGAGCGGTGGACAGAAACAGCGTGAAGACCAGCTACTCGAACGCGGGCCCCGGACTCGACATAATGGCCCCGGGCGGCGACTCGATGGGCGGCAGCCAGGCCGACGGCATCCTCAGCACCATCCGCGACGATGTCAATAACAACGATACGGGTTATGCCTATTATGACGGCACATCGATGGCGACACCGCATGCGGCGGGCGTCGCGGCGCTCGTGAAAGCCGCAAACCCGGACATCACGCCCGACCAGCTCGTATCCATACTCGAGCAGACCGCAACCGACCTCGGCGCGGCAGGCACAGACAACCAGTACGGCGCGGGCCTCATCAACGCCTACGCGGCTGTCCGGGCCGCTATCGAACTGGGCGACGGCTCGCAGCCTCAGGACCCCGCCTTGCAGCTTTCAGCGACTTCCCTCGACTTCAGCGCTTCGAGCATCTCCATGCAGGTGACTATCACCAACACGGGCGGCGGCGACCTCGTTATAAATAGTATCACCAACACGGAGAACAGCGGCGGCAACTGGATGTCGACTTCCTACACATCGAGCGGCGACAATTTCATACTCACAGTAAATGTAAACAGGAGCGGGCTCGACGCGGGCTCGTACACAGGCACAATCGACATCACGTCCAACGGCGGCAACGCGACCATACAGGTTGCGATGCGGGTAGAAGGCTCACAGCCGCCCGCGACTTGTGATAACGACGAAATTTATATCCTCGCCATCGCGCCCGACACATGCACATCGGATACTTGCGACACAGTGTCACAGACGCAGCTCGGCGCGGAGGGCGGCGCATACAGCATGTTCGAGGTCGAGGCGGGCGAGCACTACGTGGTTGCAGGCACAGACTGCAACGGCGACTCCTATATATGCGACGAAGAAGTCGACAAATGCGGCATGTACCCGGTCTCGCACGAACCCGACATCGTCACGGTTCAGGGCACGCAATTCACAGAAGGGATAGATTTCACACTGATCGACGACTTCATCGAATCAGCCGGTGCGGGCGGTGCCGTACGCGGCACTATTACAGCAAGGAAATTCAGGATCACCAGATAACCGCATCAGCGAAACATGCGGATAACTTCCTGCGCGAGTACTCTTCAACAGGAAAATAGTAAAAAAAGCCCGGCCTCGACCGGGCTTTTTGCTATGGGTGAATGAGGGGACTCGAACCCCCGATCTCCAGATCCACAATCTGGCGCTTTAACCGACTAAGCTACACTCACCATCTCATAAACCGGAATATATTTTAAGACTCTTAAATTCAATGTCAAGACAGCAACGGTTCGCAGGTATACAACGATTATTGCAGGCGGCTCGAAAGACACTGTCGCGACTCAGCCTGCCGGTACGATTTCCGTCCAGCCGTAGGGGTCTTCGTCTTTGCCCGACTGGATGCCCGAAAGCTTGTTGTATAGCTTTATTGTGACGGGACCGGCGTTTTCGCCGTCGCCATATACGATCTTTTTATCTCTCCATGTAATGCTGCCTACTGGTGAGATAACCGCTGCCGTGCCGACGCAGCCGCATTCGACGAAACTTTCGAGTTCGTCGACTGCGATGGGACGCCGCTCGACTGTTATTCCATCGTCCTTCGCTATCTGAATGATGCTCTTGTTTGTGATGCTGGGCAGGATTGAAGGCGATTTCGGCGTGACATACTTGTTGTCGGCGGTGATGCCGATGAAGTTGGATGTGCCGGACTCGTCGATGTACTTATTTTCTTTCGCGTCGAGGTACAGACACTCGCTGAAGCCTTTCCTCTTTGCGCCGATCGAGGCGCGCAGGCCGGCGGCGTAGTTTCCGGCGGCCTTGATGTCACCTGTGCCCATGGGTGCGGCGCGGTCCACTTCCTCCTCGACGAGAAGATGCACGCAGGAAAGCCCGGAACCTTTATAATAGGGGCCCACGGGCGACACGAATACGATGAAGAGATATTCAGATGACGGGTTGACGCCGAGCTGGATTCCGCTGCCGATAAGATAGGGTCTCACATAGAGGCTCGCGCCACTTCCGTAGGGCGGTATGTATTTCCTGTTTGCGTCTACGACTCGATGGACAGCTTCCTTAAACAACTCGATCGGGACGGGTTCCATGAGGAGTTTTTCCGCAGAGTGCGCCATACGCTTTGCGTTTTCCTCGAGTCTGAAAGTCTGGGCCTGGCCATCGGGCCGCTCGAATACTTTCAGGCCTTCAAATACGAGCTGACCGTAGTGGAGGCACTGCGCGGCAATATGCAGTGAGATGTCCGTTGATCCGGTGAGTTCGCCTTTGTCCCATTGTCCGTCTTTGAAACGGTAACGTATGTTGAAGTCGGTTTTCTGGTAACTGAAAGGCAGTTCCGAGAAGTTAAGGTCTGCTTTTTCCATTGTTCCTTGTTCCTTTTATTTATTCATGTTCCGGGGCGGAGTCCCGGCATTTATGGTGAAACACATACTTTAACTTTACTATCTTTAGGCAGTATTGAAAAGATTTCAAGATTTTTTCATTGCCTGCCGGATGTGATGTGCCTGCGCCGGTATAACGCCGCAGCATAAAATCCGGTCGGCTCTTCGGCATGACAGATTAAACATGTCGCGCGCCCGACTTTTTTATACCACTTTCGGATTGAAAAAACCGATGCTATACTTTACGCTTGTATTGTACGCGCCCTCTCGGACGTCCGTCCGCGGTGGCCCGGACATGCAAAAGTATACTGCAAAGAAGCGGGTGATGAACATGGCGGAATCACAGGATGGACAGGGTTGGGTATATTCCGAAAAAGTTAAGGATCACTTTTTCAATCCTCGGAATATAATGACCGAGGACGAAGAGACTTATGCCGCGGACGGGGTCGGCGAGGTCGGCAGCATGTCCTGCGGCGACATGATGAAAGTCTGGATCAAGGTCGACAAAGAGAATGATACTATTGCGGATTGCAAGTGGAAAACATTCGGCTGTGCCAGCGCCATCGGCAGCACATCCATGCTTTCGACGATGGTTGTCGGTATGAAGCTGGACGAGGCGATGCGGCTGACACCGCAGGATATTATAAATGAACTGGACGGGCTTCCCGATCAGAAGATACACTGCTCGGTGCTCGGCGATAAGGCGCTGAGAGCGGCGGTCGAGGAGTATTTCAGAAAGTCCGGCCAGGAAGACAGGATTGACGCGCGGCGCAAGGAAGACATCCTTTGCGAGTGCCTGGCTGTCACAAGGGGAGAGATCGAGGAAGCTGTCGAGCACGGCGCGAAAACGTTCGAGGCTGTGCAGGAGCGCACAAAGTGCGGCACGGAATGCGGCGGCTGCGAAGAAGACATCACGCAACTTGTAGCGGAACTTGTAGTCCAATATTACGGCGACTGATTTTTTTTCGCGGCACGAATCTTTTTTAACTTTTTTGAATCATTACTATCGGTGTATTGTATCGTCTGCTGTTATTGTGTATTGCAGGACTGCACGGATATGAATCAATATGATAATGCGACAGGAAGGTGGTAGGACAACTTGCCAACGGCAGAAAAGAATATTTCAAATGAATTGAAACCGATTTTCGAGAAGTATGAAATCGAGCGTTCAAGCTTGATACCCATCCTCCAGGAAGTACAATCAAAGAATAGTTACATATCCGAGGCTGCGGTGAAGGAAATATCGGAATACCTTGGCGTTTCCGAAAATGAAATATACGGGGTGGCGACATTTTACGCCCAGTTCCGTTTCACCCGGCCCGGCGACCACATCGTGCGGGTGTGCCAGGGTACGGCCTGCCATGTGCGCGGCGGGAAGCGGATAATGAGCGAAGTATGCAAACAACTGGGTATCGGACCCGGCGAGACGACACCGGACTACAAGTTCAGTATCGACCGCGTGGCGTGTTTCGGTTCCTGCGCACTCGCCCCGGTCATGGTTATCGACAAGACAGTATACGGGCGCATGACACCTCAGAAGGCAAAGCAGATTCTTAAGGAGATAGAATGAAGTTCGATGATATCAGGAAGCAGGCTGTAACCGAATGGGAAGATTTCAATCGGCTTGAAAAACCGAGAATATTGATAGGCGCGGCTACCTGCGGACGCGCCGCCGGCGCCGATGCCGTGCGTGCCGAGTTCGAAAAAGAACTGGCGGAAAAATCCGTCGACGCCGACATCGTCGAGGTCGGCTGTCTCGGCATGTGCTACGCCGAACCGCTCGTCGAAATCGGATTGAGCGACGGCAGGCGTATCATGTACCGCGACGTATCGCCCGAGCTTGTCTCGAAACTTGTCGGCAAACTTATTGTCGGTGGCGAGGTGGTCAGCGAAAAAGCTATGTGTACGTTCGGCGATGTGGCGGTCGACGACATTCCGAAGTTCGAGGAACTGCCGATGATCAAGCCGCAGGTGCGTGTCGTACTCAGAAACGCAGGCCACACCGACCCGACGAATGTGAACCACTACCTGGCGCGCGACGGCTATAAAGGACTCGTACGCGCTCTCGGCATGACGCAGCAGGAAGTCTGCGACGAAGTGAAAGCCTCGGGACTGCGCGGGCGCGGCGGGGCGGGTTTCCCCACAGGTGTCAAATGGGGTTTCGCGCTGAGGTCAGAGTCGGACCAGAAGTATATGATCTGCAATGCGGACGAGGGTGACCCCGGCGCGTTCATGGACCGCGCGGTGCTCGAGAGCGACCCCCACGCGGTGCTCGAAGGACTCGCCATCGGCGCTTACGCCATCGGTGCGACGAAGGCGATAGTATACGCACGCGCGGAGTACCCGCTGGCCATCGCGCGGATCGAAAACGCTATACGGCAGATGAAGGAACTCGGTTTCCTCGGCGAAAATATCATGGGAACCGGTTTCAATCTGGATATAAAAATAAAAATGGGTGCCGGCGCGTTCGTCTGCGGCGAAGAAACGTCGCTTATGGCATCCATCGAGGGCAAGCGCGGGATGCCGCGGCCCAGGCCGCCGTTCCCGGCACAGGCGGGTCTGCACGGCAAGCCGACAAATATAAATAATGTTGAAACACTCGCGAATGTTTCCGCGATATTGTACAGGGGCGCCGAGTGGTTCGCCGGCTATGGAACCGAGAAAAGCAGGGGGACAAAGACATTCGCGCTGGCGGGCAAGATCAAGCGCACCGGCCTTATCGAAGTGCCGATGGGTATAACAATACATGAAATTATTTTCGACATCGGCGGCGGCATACCGAAGGGCAAAAAGTTCAAGGCGGTCCAGACCGGCGGGCCGTCCGGCGGAAGCGTACCGGCAAGACTCGCGGACCTGAAAGTCGATTACGACGAACTGGCGAAAGTCGGTTCGATAATGGGCTCCGGCGGCATGATCGTTATGGACAACACCTCCTGCATGGTCGATGTTACAAGATACTTCCTGGACTTCACGCATAGTGAATCTTGCGGAAAGTGTGTGCCGTGCCGGATGGGTTCGCAACATCTGCTGAGACTTCTCACAGATATAATCGAAGGCCGGGCGGACATGAGCTATCTCGACAAGCTCGAAAAACTCGCGAAAACAGTCAAAAACGGCTCGCTCTGCGGGCTCGGGCAGACGATGCCGAATCCTGTTCTGAGCGCGCTCCGCTTTTTTAAGGATGAATTCGTCGACCACATAAGACGCAAACGTTGCGACGCGATGGTCTGCAAGAGCCTTATTTCATCACCCTGCCAGTACACATGTCCGATAAACCAGGACGTACCTGTGTATATCGGGCATATCGCGCGTGGACATTTCGAGGACGCCATTCGCGTTGTGCGCGTCGAAAATCCGCTGCCCGGAATATGCGGTCGCGTATGTCCCCATCCGTGCGAAAGGAACTGCGAAGCCGGAAAAGAGGGTGACCCCATCGCTATCCGCGCGCTGAAACGATTCGCGTCGAGCTACGAACGGCGCAACCGGCTTATGCCGGAGAAAGCGGAAGTTACGCAGGAACAGAAAATCGCCATCGTCGGCTCGGGACCGGCGGGTCTCGCGGCGGCCTATTATCTTCAGCAGTGGGGCTATCAATGCACGATATTCGAGAAACTCGGCGTGCCCGGCGGTATGCTCGCGGTCGGCATTCCTGAATACAGGCTGCCGTGGCGTGTACTCGATTATGACATCAATTACATCAAGGCTCTCGGCGTCGAGATAAAAACCAGACAGGAACTCGGCAAGGATTTCACAATAGGCCAACTCAAACGTGACGGCTACGACGCGGTGTTCCTGGCGGTCGGAGCACACAAACCGTTCGATCTCCCGATCGAAGGCGCAGAACATGAAAGTGTCTTGTACGGCGTCAAATTCCTGGCGGATGTAAACCGCAGGCGCGATGTTAATATCGGAGATACCGTCGCTGTCATCGGCGGAGGGAACGTCGCTGTCGACTCGGCACGCACCGCGCTGAGGCTCGGCGCAAAGGAAGTGTTCATCGTTTACCGCCGCGCTATGGAACAGATGCCGGCGCTCGAAGAGGAAATCGAACAACTTCAGGAAGAAGGCATCGAAATAAAGTTCCTCGCCGGCCCGAAAAAGGTCGTCGTCAAAGAAGACAGGATCATTGGACTCGAATGTGTCAAAATGGAACTGGGTCCACCCCGGAAAGAAGGCGGAAGGCCCCGCCCGATTCCGGTCGATGGCTCGGATTATGTCATCGAATGCGACACAGTCATTGTCGCTATCGGGCAGACTTCCAGCCTCGAGTTCCTTGAAAATGGTAAACTGGAAAAACGACTTGAAACATCCCGTAAGGGTACGCTTATTGTCGACAGGGAAACGAATCTCGGCGACATCGAAGGCGTTTTCGCGGGCGGCGATATGGTAACGGGACCGTTGAACGTCGTGACTGCCATAAGTCACGGAAAAATTGCGGCACGCAGTATCCGCAGGTTCCTCTCGGGCAGAGTCGTTAAACGCAAATACCGGTCGCTGAAACCTTGTGAATATGTGCCGCCGGTCGAACTTACCGACGAAGAGATCGAGAGACTAGCACGCCCGGCTATACCACATGTGCCGGGCGGCATCAGGAAAATAACATTTGATGAAGTCGAGGAAAGAATCACCACCGCAGCCGCCGTTCTCGAAGCGAAACGCTGCCTGAGATGCGACCTCGAAGCGCTGGAGCATTCGTCGAAACAGCCGAAAGGACACTAACCCGCATATTTCACCAATGCGGGCCTAATATTTTGAACCATCGTTCCGAATTTCGGAATGTGACGCGGAAAGCTTTTAAATAAGGAAGGATTGCAATGAGCGAAATCACACTTACTATAGACGGACAGGAAGTAAGGGCGCAACAGGGCGACACCGTCCTCGAAGCGGCACAGAGAGCCGGGATAAGAATCCCTACGCTTTGCGCCCACCCCGCACTCGAACCATACGGCGCCTGCCGGCTTTGCATCGTCAACATCGAAGGCGTGCGCGGCAACCCCACTTCCTGCACTACGCCCGCCGACGACGGCATGGTCGTCAACACTAAAACCGATGAGATAATCGAAACACGCCGGGAAATCCTTAAACTAATGCTCAGCGGACACACCAGTCCCTGCCTCGTATGCTACCACAGGGACCTGTGCGAGAAGTACCGCCCCCGCCCGTTCAAAACCGGCAAAGCCACCCGCTGCACTTTCTGCAGCAACCGCGACGACTGTGAATTGCGCGAACTTTCCTTTGAACACAACATCACTGAATTCGATCTGCCTATCATATATAAGAATATGGATATTGAGCGCGACGACCCGTTCATGGACCGCGATTATAACCTCTGCGTGCTCTGCGGTCGTTGCGCCCGAATTTGCAAAAAGATACACGGCAAGGCCGCCATCGACTTCCAGAACCGCGGCAAAGACGCCCGCATCGGCACTGCTTTCGACCGACTGCATGTGGAAACCAACTGCAAGTTCTGCGGCGCCTGCATCGATATATGCCCCACAGGCACATTAACCGACCGGTTCGCTAAATGGCACGGCGCGCCGGATTCCGAAGAACTCTCAACCTGCATCCTCTGCGCTCAGGGCTGTTCGCTGAAACTCAAAATCAAAGACGGACAGGCTGTCGCCACGAGTATGACCGAACCGGCGCGTGAAGCACGTATATGTGCTGTCGGTCGTTTCGCGACCGCGCAACTGCTCGACAATCCCGCAAGGGAAATGTCCTGCTTGATACGTGTGGAAGACGGTCTTATCAAAACCGGCCTCGACGACGCGCTCGAACAGGCCGCCGCGAAACTTAAGGCCTTCTCCGGCTCGCAATTCGCCATGATCGCTCACGAACAGGCGACGCGCGAGGAACTTTACATATTAAGAAAATTTACGACAGATGTCATGAAGTCGGATAACTTCATCGTCGCGAAAGCCGACGGCGAACCGGTCGGCACGGGCGGCGCGAAGGCCGTCTACACGACCGGCGCATTCATAGCCGACACGGCACTTGACGCGCTCGACGCCCTGATTGTAGCCGACCTGTATGATTCGAAAGCAAAACTCGCCGCCGACGTGTTCCTGCCCGCGGCGGCGCTTACGGAAGTCGACGGCACGTTCCTTAATACCGCAGGTGAAGTAAAGGCAGTGAAGGCCGCTGCCCGCCCCCCGCGCGGACAACTTGCCGACTGGCAACTCGTCTGCGAACTGGCGAAGAAGATGGGCGCGGACGGTTTCAGTTTCGACAATGCGGCGGCCATCACAAAAGAGCTGGCAGACAATAACTTTAAAGTCGAAAAACCCGCCGCTCCCGAACCGTCGCCCTGCGACGACGTGGACGCGCTGCCGAAGTATTACAGAGGCCACAAACTTTCCGGAATAGTGTGCGGGCTAAGCGCAATCGGTACGAAGGGAAAAACATCCGAGGCGGATAAATCGACTGTCGAACCAGACGACGATAAACCGTTCAGAATTCTCGAAAAAGTCGAGATCGTCCCCAACACATTCATGACGACTGTGCTCGCGCCCGAGATCGCGACCACATGCAAACCCGGGCAGTTCGTCATCGCGATGGCAAACGAAAAATCCGAAAGAATACCATATACAATATCAGACTTTGATCCGGAAAAGGGTACAGTAACACTCGTGACACTCGAGGTAGGCAGGTCCAGCCGCGAACTTGCAAAACTCAGGACCGGCGACCACCTGGCTCACTTCGCCGGACCACTCGGCGAACCAGTGGAAGTTAAAAAGTACGGCACAGTTGTATGCGCCGGCGGCTGCTACGGGGTAGGCGCGATGCTGCCCATCGCCCGCGCCATGAAGGAAGCGGGCAACAAAGTTATCTGCATCGAAGAGGCCGCTGCCCACTACCTGCTCCACTGGGAAGATAAACTGCGTGAAGTTTCCGACGAATTCATTATTGTCACCAAGGACGGCTCGGTCGGGATGAAAGGCGGCATCCAGGAAGTGATTTCAATGCTGGACGGTCGCGGAGAGAAGATCGACCAGTCATACATCATCGGCTGCACGTTCATGATGATGCTCGTTTCGGATGTCACAAAAGAACTCGGCGTGCCGACTCAGACAGCGATGAACCCGCTGATGCTCGACGGCACCGGAATGTGCGGCGCGTGCAGGGTTTCGCTCGGCGACGAGACGAAATTTGCATGTGTCGACGGCCCGTTCCTCGACGGACACAAGATCAACTGGCTCGAGGTGGTGCAGCGCCAGGCGTCCTTTAAAAAGGAAGAAGTGGACGCTCTGCCACAGGACGCCGAGTTGCACGGAAGCGGCCACCAGTGCAGATGTGATGCCCATTAGCACACATATTTCACAGATGCCGGTTAGCACACACTTACAACAACGATGTGTGCCCTGCGCAAACCCGTTTTGTGTATATTGTTGAATAACACCGGCAAAAGAAAGCAGCAGAATCAAAAAATATCAAGCCGCGCCGGTCAGAGCGGCAAAAGAGAGACGGAAAAAAGCAATGGATGTGAAAGAACGCAAAAAGATTCCAAGGCATAAAATGCCCGAGCAGGACCCGCGCCGCAGGAGACACAACTTCGATGAAGTCCCTTACGGCTACGACGAGGAAACTGCTGTGCAGGAAGCACAGCGCTGCCTGAAATGTAAAAAGCCCAATTGTGTGAAAGGGTGTCCCGTCAATATCAACATCCCTAAATTCATACTGCTTATCGAAGAGGGCAAGTTCATCGAAGCCGCATGGTCGCTGAAAGAACAGAATACGCTGCCGGCGGTAACAGGCAGAGTGTGCCCGCAGGAAATGCAGTGCGAGGCGCGTTGCATTCTCGGCAAGAAAGGCGATCCCGTTGCAATAGGCAGACTCGAACGCTTCGCTGCCGATTACGCGCGCCGCGCGGGCGATATGGTCATCCCCGACATGCCGCCCCCCACAGGTAAGAAGATCGGTGTCGTGGGTTCCGGGCCTGCCGGTGTGACTGTTGCCGGAGACCTCGTCAAACTCGGCCACGATGTCACGATATTCGAAGCCTTCCACGTGACCGGCGGCGTTCTCGTGTACGGCATCCCCGAGTTCAGGCTCCCAAAAGAAATCGTGAAATACGAAATAGGCGGCCTCGAAAAGCTCGGTGTGGAAATACGCAAAGACTTCGTCGTCGGCAAATCCGGCACCGTCGACGACTTGCTGAATAACGGCTACGACGCGATATTCGTAGCCACAGGCGCGGGACTCCCCATCTTTATGCGCATTCCCGGCGAAAACCTCGTCGGCGTCTACTCGGCAAATGAATACCTGACACGCTCGAACCTCATGAAAGCATACAAGTTCCCCGAATATGCCACCGCGCCGATTATCAGTAAAAAAGTCATCACCGTAGGCGGCGGAAATGTCGCCATGGACTCGGCGCGCACGGCTTTGCGCATGGGTTCGGAGTCGACTATCGTCTACAGGCGCAGCCGCGACGAGATGCCCGCGCGTAATGAAGAAATTCATCATGCCGAGCAGGAAGGCGTCAAACTCGAACTGCTCACAAACCCTGTGCGTATACTCGGCAACGACGAAGGCCATGTTGTCGGCGTCGAGTGCATAAGGATGGAGCTTGGCGAGCCGGACGATTCCGGCAGCCGCAGGCCCATACCGATAAAAGGAAGCGAATTTGTCATCGAATGCGATACTGTCATACCGGCGCTCGGCAACAGGTCAAACCCGCTGATTCCCATGACTACTCCCGACATCAAGACAACACGCTGGGGCACAATAGTTGCAGACCCGGACACACTGGAAACATCGAAAAAAGGTGTTTTTGCGGGCGGCGACATCGTCACAGGCGCAGCCACCGTTATCTCCGCTATGGGACAGGGCAAAGTCGCCGCGCGCAGCATCCATGAATTCGTCATGACCGGCAAAGTGACAAAACCCGAACCCGAAGATGACAAAAAGAAAAAGAAGTAACCGGCCACAGGAGGTGCCGCAACACTGAAAAGCGCATGTAATGCAATAAGAAACTTGTGCGTTTTTGAAACATGCGCAGAATTCCCCGGGTACACTATCCGGAATTAAAGGGCGAAATTCCTGTCATGTCCTCGAAATTCCTTCAAAATATCTGAAGGGAGGGATTCCCTTCACTCAAGTTGACACGACATCTTGTGTCGATGTGTCTTCATTATCCACTACACCTTGTGCACACTACAGTATCTTGCGACTGAAATGCTACGCAGGATGGTAAAGAAATGCTGAAAAGAGATCGGTGAAAGCTGGAGCTTCCAGTTACAGTCGTTTCCAAGGTAGACCTTTGGAACGATGAAACTCTGTGTGCCGTGCTCAAACCGTAGACCGTGCGTGTGACGTGCTCAAACCGCATTTGTCTGGGCACGAAAATGCGGCCTGTTTGGTTCCGGCTTTGCCGGGTTAGGCTTAACCCGTATATTTCACAAATGCAGATGTGGAACGATGAAAATCATGAAGCATTTATCTGCGTAAATCTGCTCTATCTGCGTCTGAATATCTTTTCGAAATTGTTTCCGGCTGCTGCATGACGTGTAGATTCGGATTGTAATAATAATATGTTGATGATAGAATTTACGCATAACAAAACATTCTCAGCCGGTACCGTTTAGAGGGGAAGTATTATGGGATTACCTCAAAAAGTGTGCGAGTCCGTCAGCATTGTAGAAGCGATAAGAAACGCTGCATTACTGTATAGTGACGCACCGGCGATGTCGTCGAAAGACGAAAGAGGTGAATATTCGATAGTGAAGTCGTATCGCAGCCTTATTGAAGATACTTTTTCACTTGCAACCGGGCTTATGGAATGTGGTTTTGTAGCAGGAGACAAAGCCGGCATCCTGTCCTCGACGAGAGAAGAATGGAATATTGCGGATTTCGCCGTGCAGGCGTGCGGCGGTGCGACGGTAGGAATTTACAGCAACGATAATGAAGATAATATCATTCATAAAATCAACGACTCGGAGATAAGTGTTATATTCGTGGACCGCCGGCAGAGGCTCGAAACCATCTCGATGATACCTCCGGGAATGATGCCGTCTCTTAAATGGATTGTAGCGTTCGGAAGAATCCCTGATGAGATAGATGACGAGCGCATAGTGCGTTACGATACCCTTATAAAAACGGCGATAAACCGCGAAGCCGTTGATGAGCGCATCCAGGGAATCATCGGCGATACTCCCGCACGAATCGTTTATACTTCCGGCATGAGCGGTCAGCCTAAAGGCGCTGTGCTCAGCCATAACAATATTATGGCAAACGCAAGAACATGTGCCGAATTATTGGACATTCGCCGGGACGACATCTGCCTGGCATACCTGCCTACCGCGCATATATTGCAGACAATCATCTCATATCTGGTTCTTTTCAGCGGGGGTACGCTCGCCTACTGCCGCAAAGGAACGTTCGCATTCGATCTCGCTGCTGTGAGGCCGACGATACTGCCCGGCGTGCCTCGCACTTTCTCGAATCTTCTCGATCTTATCAGCGGTAAAATCTTCCAGATTTCAAACGGCGAATACGTCGAGCTGGACATGAATGTCGACGAAAAATATATCCCGAAAGCGCTGGCGGCAGCAGGCCTCGACCACACAAGAACCTGCATTTCCGGAGCGGCAAAACTTGCGGCCTGTGTCGAAAATATATTTGAAAATAAACTCGGGCTCGCAATTGTCGAAGGCTACGGAATGAGCGAAACATCACCTGTAATATCAATAAATATGCCGGGCGGGAAGAAACAGGGCACTGTCGGCAAGGTTATACCGGGCCTCGAAGTTAAAATATTGGACGAGGAAGGCAGACAGGTGCTTCCGGGGCAACCCGGCGAGATCACGGTCAGGGGCGACAGCGTTTTCTCCGGCTACCTCAATCTCCCCGCAATAAATATTTCGGTGCTTTCTAAAGACGGCTTTTTCCACACAGGAGATATGGGTATACTGGATCACTAAGGGTATCTGAAAATTATCGGCAGGCAAGGAAGCCGTGTAAAATTCGCAAACGGCGAATATTACGACCTGGAGGAAATCGGCGAGAAATTCCTTGATCATTGCAGCCTCATCGGACAGATAGCCGTGGCGGGCGAACAAATGGACTTTCCGGTTGCTGTGATCTCGATGGCAGAGGACCTCGATGTGCCTGTCAGGTATGCAGACTCGATGGGGATCTCCTACGCGCATCCATACGATCTTGTCTACAACGAGCAAATGCTGGAAGCTGTTGAACATGAATTTTTCGAAGTCAAAAGCAAACAGGAAGACAATCACCCTCTCGAACGGATTCATAAGGCTTTATATGTAAGACCTTTCTCTCCGAAGAATCAAGAAGCCACGGCTAACGGACAGGCAAGGCTGAAGAAAATCACAAACAGATACAAAGACGAAATAGAGAAACTCTATAAGAATGAAGATGCTGATTTTGTTGTTCTAAGGATAGGAACGCGGGAATAGAACCGGCCCGGCAATGTTTTATAGCGATACGCTCCTGCTCTTTTCAACAACATTCTTTACCCGTTTGAAGTGTTACAGTTTTTCAAACTGCTTGCTGAGAGGGGAAACACGGTTATGTATGGATATTGCGGCAGAATATTATATGTCGATCTGACAGGCGGAAAGATCGAAGACCGCGAACTGACACCTGAAGTCGCCCGCGAATATCTGGGCGGCGTCGCGCTTGCTTCGAAACTCCTGTTCGACCTGAAAGCTTATGAGGCGGACCCACTCGGCCCGGATAATCCGATAATCTTCATGACCGGTCCCTATGTGGGAACCCCGATGCCGGGTTCGAGCCGCATACAGGTTGCCGCAAGGTCGCCGCTCACCGGCGGATTCGGTTCCTCGAGTTGCGGCGGCTATTTCGCGCCCTATATGAAATACGCCGGTTACGACGGCATCGTTATCACCGGCGCGGCGCAGGAACCTGTTTACCTTTTCATAAATGACGGCAAACCCTCGATAGTACCTGCGGGTATTGTATGGGGTAAGCCGACATCTGAAGTCTCCGCACTCATAGCGGAAGAACAGAAAGTCAAGAAAGTTTATACGATGAGCATCGGCCCGGCCGGTGAAAACAGGGTTCTTTATTCGTGCATCATGGACTCGCCTCATAACGCCGCAGGCCGTACCGGGCTCGGCGCTGTGATGGGCTCAAAAAAATTAAAAGCTGTGGCTGTTCACGGCAAGAAGAGACCCGAACTTTTCGATAAGGGCGAATTCACCGCGTTGCGCGAAAAAATATCAAAAGCGCTCAAGGACGATGTCACAATGACCGCTTACTCCCGCTTCGGAACAGCCGGAACGATGCAACTGGGTATGCTGGTCGGCGATGTGCCCACAAAAAACTGGCGCGTGGCGGACTGGAGCACCGGCTCAGACCGAATAAACGGCATCACAATGGCCGACACGATACTCGATAAAACGTCGGGCTGTTTCGGATGCCCGGTGAAGTGCAAGCGCGTGGTGACGATACCCGACGGTAAATATAAAATGGATAAAGCGCCCGGCCCGGAATATGAAACGGTTGCCGCCATGGGCGCTATGAACATGATCGACGACCTGGAAGCCCTGTGCGCCGCAAATGTACTGTGCAACGATATGGGTATGGACACTATATCGGCAGGCAGCAGCATCGCGTTCATTACCGAAGCTTATGAAAAAGGGCTGATCTCCAAAGATGACACAGGCGGCATGGAGCTCGACTGGGGCCGGTCGGAAACTCTTCTGCAACTTCTCGAAATGATTGCGAAACGCGAAGGGATAGGCGATATGCTGGCTGAAGGCGTCAAGCGAATGAGCGAAAAAATCGGACATGAATCAGCGCGGTTCGCTATACACTCGAAAGGCATGGAAGTTCCGATGCACGACCCGCGCGCCTATCACGGACTCGCCCTCGCCTACACCACCGCGCCGCGCGGCGCCTGCCACATTTCACACAATGATCTTGTCGTGGAAATGGGCGTCTACAAATATCCGGAGTTCGGGCTCGACGGTTCCTACCCGCCGCTCACGAAAGACGGCAAAGCGGAAATGGTGGCACGAAGCGAAGACCTCGGCATGCTCGTGTCTTCGCTTAACATGTGCATGTTCGTCTCCTGGCCGCTCTCGGTAAAAGACAACCTGCTGCCCGCCCTTAAACATATTACAGGTATAGAATGGTCAATAAGCGAACTGACCGCCATAGGCGAGCGCACATGGTTCATACAAAGAGCGTTCAATAATTTATGCGGTTTTACAGCAGATGACGACAAACTTCCCGCGAGGCTTTTACATGCCCACGAGGAGGGCGTGCCGACCGGCCTCGACGACATCGTTTACAGCACGACTAAATTCAAACCGCCCGACCTCCCGTTCATAAAAGATGTCTCCATAAGTGTAATGAACAGGATTATTCCTCATCAGAAAAAAGTTTTCCTTGGTATGGGAAAGATCATGCCGGGTAAAAAACTTAACAAGAAACGTATGGCGAAAAAACTCACTCCCGACCATGAACACATGATCCGCGAGTACTACACTGTGCGCGAGATCGACCGTGAAGGCAGACCCCGGCCCAACAAACTGAAAAGCCTGAAACTTACGGAAGTCCTGCAAGCGATGTATCCCGAAGAATCCACCGCATCGAAGTAGAGCCGTGTCGGTCCGGAATGTCGCAATTGGCTCTTACATCTGGTTTTTTGAAACACTTCAGCAAGATGCCGCGAACAAAACCAGTTCCACACCTTACCCGGCAAGGTGCGTTTTCTCTATCTCAAAGACCGGAACTCTTCAGCCTTTGATGTCGAAAGACCTTTTTATACCTACAGCATTCGATAAATCCTGAATGGTGGGTACGTTGCCGGGAATCTTCGCCGAGATCTTTGCAATCTTAGCGGGATTCGCACTCATAACTTCTTTGGATGTCGGGAATCTTGCCGGATTGTTGCTGAGTTTTGTGATGTCGAGTTTGCCTGCTCCGTTAAGCTGGGCGAGGCTGACATAATCTGTTGCATGAATAGGACTGACTGGCATAGTCGCAACCCCCTGGAGTTGTTATTCCGGACGCATTTAATATATTAGTGAAACGGTGAGTTGAAGCTGCGTCCACTCTTATTTTAACACATCACGGAGCCAATTGCAAAATTATGTTCGTAGCGAGGTCGAGCGAAATTGTTCCGAAGCAAGGCGGAGATGCGAAATCCCCGCAGGCGTACTTGTAGAGTACGTCGAGGACGATTTTACACCGACAACGCAGCTATGGGCAACAGCAGCCGACCGCAGCAGAATCATAATTTTGCAATTGGCTCCACGGTCTGTATTTAAAGAATTACTTTACTGGGGGT
>JAJRTR010000060.1 GCA_024278215.1 bacterium | reverse complement strand
TACGGTGGCCTGCCCGGTGTAATATTCAATCACGGCGGCATCGGTGGTGTACCGGAACTTACGGTGAAAAGATGTCGCGAACTCGCGGAACTGGGCTACATTATCATCGCGCCGAGTTACAGGGGCGAAGATGGCTCGGAAGGCGAAGTCGAAGTGGCCGATGGCGAAGTGGATGACGCGCTCAACGCCGCCACCGCGCTCAGGTCGCTGCCCGAGGCCGACACGGCGCGCGTCGCGATCATGGGCACGAGCCATGGCGGCATCATCACACTGCTTGCCGTCGAGCGCGACCAGCGATTCGCCGCCGCAATTTGCGCTTATGGCGTTACAGACACATTCACCTGGTATAAATACCTCGTGGATAACGGGTTTGACGTCTCCGATCCGCTATCCGTCAAAGTCTACGGGAAAGGCCCGTCGGACAAACCCGAAGCTTTCAGGAAGCGCGCGCCCGCGCTCGATGCGAACCTGATCAACACGCCTGTCCTGCTGCTCTACGGCGAAAAAGACACTATCGTGCCGCCTTCGCAGGCAAAAGAAATGGCCGCCGCTCTGGACAAGTATAACAAAGAATACGAGCTGCACATCTTCCCCGGCCTCGGCCACGCGCTGCTGTTCTACACAGACCCGGCGCGCCGCACCGAGGAAGAGATCAGCGGTTCCACCGCGGCGTGGAATATTGCGGTCGCCTTCCTGCGCAAATACCTGAAATAGATCGTCGGACGCCCGACGTCACTTTCACCGTAACATCTTATCGACAACACACAGTCGTTTACGGCGTCCCGAAGTACCTTTAACACGCATTTGTGAAATTTGCGAGTTAACCACATTAACCGCAATACAGTTCACTTAGCGTGGCAATGAGACATATTATTAAGATAAAGACAGGCTCTTTCGAGCATCATTATTATTTAAGTGACCGGTGTTTGGTTTGGCCGGCCAATCATCCGGGAATCAGATATAAAGAGTGAATCTTTTTGCTCCCGGTGTCAGGATCGTCGATGAAAAAAACGGATAGATCACAAACGGGTAATATATCCAGAGGTTTTATTATGCTCGGCATGGGAATCATCACGGTATGTACTGAATGCAATCAGAACTGTTTTTTCTGCGGGAAGAAAGTGCTGTGTGAACCCACAGACATAGTGCCGGAAATTATATTGCAAAGGTTGTGCGAGTTGAGAGAGACTACCGACTCCGTGGTGTTCACAGGCGGCGAACCGACGATCAGTCGGCACCTGGCCGAATACATAAGGCAGGCGGTCAGGCTCGGCTTCAGCACCATCCGCCTTGATACCAACGGATTGATGATGTCCTACCCTGCGTATGCCGAAAGAATCCTTGCCTCGGGTCTGACTCACATTATGTTTCTGCACGTCAGCCGCAGCCCCGATGTTTCAGATGCCGCGACCCGATACACGGGAGGCTGGGAACTGGCTCGCAAAGGTATCGAGTCCACCGCGGCCGCCGGTGTTGAAACAGCAATCCGCATACCACTCCTGAAACAAACGATAATGGATCTGGATCAGCACGTGCAGTTCATCGGCAATAGTTTTCCGCATGTGGGAAGCATTTTCCTGGAGTTGGTGAACAGTGAGGATTGTGCGACGATTGCAGAAATGGAAGCGATATTGCAGCAGACGCTTGATGAGGCCGTGAAGGCGGGTGCGGGCCTTTACTTCAAGCCGGGCGACTGTCCCGCCCCATGTTTGTTCAGGTCGATGGATACCTTCCGTTCACTTTTCGTTTTTCCGCCGATAACAGGAGAAACAGGGCAGAATGTTCCGCGCAGACCCGGATTGTGTGCAGACTGTTTTCTGAGGTTTTTCTGCCGGGGAATCCATCCTCAATTCGACAACCATGATGACCGGGCGCTCGTTGTGCCGACCCCGGAATTCACAGGATCGGTTTTGAAACAGTGGCCGGCTGAACCGGACTCGCCCCGAGACCTTGCAGGCATAGAGAACGAGTTTGTGCTGCCCGCAATTATTGAAAAAGAAGGAAAGAAATACGTTGAGGAAGTACTGCTCAGGATAAATTACAGATGCAATCAGCGCTGCCTTTTCTGCTGGGTTGAGCCATACTTCAAAAACCCCGATATATCGAAAGTAAAATCATACATCAACGAACTCCGCCATTACGAAGTTGGTTCCGTATGTATTTCAGGAGGAGAACCCACCCTGAACGCAAACCTGGTCGAATATGTGAAGATGCTTAAGACCGGGAATATCAGGAAAGTCGGACTCCAGACGAATGCGGTTCTTTTGCATCGGGAAGATAGGGTGCAGGCTCTGGCGGAGGCCGGCCTCGATTTTGCCCTTGTTTCACTCCACTCGCATAAACCGGAAGTATCTGATATGCTGACCGGGCTTCCCGGCTCCTTCGATAAAACGGTGAAGGGAATTGCCAATCTCAGGAGAAACGGCGTTTTTGTCTTGATCAGCCATGTGATAAATTCGTTCAATTACACGGCGCTTTCCGAATTCGTCGAGTTCACTGCCGCCGCGCTCGACAGGACACAAATTGTATTTTCCGTGGCCGCGCCCATATACGGTGCGATGATATTCAGGGGGTTGATCCCAAGAATGAGCGAGTTGAAAAAACCTCTGACAAAAGCGCTCGACTTATGCTACGAACTCCGCGTTCCATTCTCCGGCCTTACAGCCATGTGCGGCATCCCTCTGTGTATTCTCGATGGAAACCCCGTGTATTTCCCGGACGCGCGGGTTCTGGAGACGGCGGGAAGAAGCCGGGACATGATAAAAACTGATGCCTGCGCCGACTGTGGGCTTAACGGCTGTTGCTTCGGAATCAGGAAGAACTATGCGGAGTTCTATGGGACAGACGAACTGCACCCGGTCGGCGCTGAAGGGTTCAAGCCACGCGAAATGGACGTATGGAACACGGATTTTTTTAGTGAGTATCTTTCTGAAAAGTTCGGACTGTGAGGAAGCGGCCACATGCGGCTGTTTCATTTGCACATAAGCGGCAGATTCTCCAGTCGATTCGCTCGCTCAGAGTAATTTTCGGTTTTTCGCAAGCGAAACCGGTTATAATAAAGAGTCACTTGAAAAAGTATGTTCGTAGCGAGATCGAGAGTTTTTCAAGCGGCTCTAACCCGCATATTTCACCAATGCGGGCTAATAAGTGATTCAGGCACAGGAAGTACGAACTGGAATCTCCAGCGCCAATATTGGAATGAATGCGAGTAGCTGTGGGGAAAAAAGCACCGAACCACATAGTAGTTTTCGGGAAAGGCGGAGTGGGCAAATCGACACTGGCCGCCAATCTCAGTGCGTATTATGCCACGAAGGGCCTGAAGGTGCTGCATGTTGGATGCGATCCCAAGAGCGACTCGACACTGATCCTGCTGGAGAACATGGATGATCTGAATACTGTAATGAGTTGGATATCCAACGCGGACAATGACCGTGAGGCGGGGTCGGTGTTCAACAAGGGCCGTCTGGGGATCAAGTGTATCGAGGCCGGAGGCCCGGAGGCGGGCATCGGCTGCGGCGGCAGAGGTATAGCCAGGGTGATGGAATATCTCGAGAAGTGGAATGTCATGGAGAGTGGGAAATTCGACGTTGTCGTTTTTGATGTTCTGGGCGATGTAGTCTGCGGTGGATTCGCGGCACCACTGCGGAAGGGCTTCGGTAATAAAGTAGTCATTGTGATAGCCGAGGACGAGATGTCGTACTATGCGGCGAATAATATAGCAAAAGCGGTTTTGAGATACAGTGTGAATGGAGTTGCGCTGGCGGGAGTTGTGGTGAACGAAAGGGGCGGCGGCGGTCCGAAGCTGAAGTCCGGTGAGTTTGTCTCACTCATAGAAGCGCGGACGCTGGGAAGTCTACCGATATCGGAAACGCCTGTTCTTGCCAGGCACCATGGACTCACGGCGTTTGAATATGACCCGTCCAGTGAGTTCTCCTTGCAGGTGGCTGCTGTCGCGGAAAAACTTCTCGGACTTGATGTGTCTGAAATACCGCTGCCGTCACCGCTGGATCAGAAGGCTTTCATGAAATATCTTATTGATCCTGATGATCTTCAGAGCCTGCGAAACCTCAGGAAGCCGCGAACGACCGGCGAAACTGCCGGGGCAATGGTCGCCGCAACGCCGGTCGGGCATCTGCGGCGGGAAGAAGAAAAACTGAATGACGCTTTTTCTCTGTTGCTGGGCCTGCGGGGAACGGGCGTTGCAGGTCAGGGCTTCGCTGTTGATTATGTCGATGAAATATCCGGGGGCGGTGTGGCGATAGGTTTTTCCGGGCCGTTGATAGGTCAGGCCAGGGTTTCTCTGAGACCGGCGGACAGGAGCGCGAGCCCTGATATCGCCGCTGCGCACTTCGATATTTTTCTTGATGAAGGCAGAATCACCGCGCCTTTTGTCAGGCTACTCCAGAGGGTATCGCACAGACTCGGTGATTTCCGGCTCGACGAGCTCGAAACGATACGCAGAAAATGTCTGGAAACGACCGGGAACGACTCGAAAGGCAACGGGCCGGACGTAGTTTCCATAGAGGGCTCTTGCGCCGATAAATGGGCACGCTTTTTCGCGTACTGGCAGTTTTCTCGCAACAGGGGGCAGGTGCTTGTCTACGACATCCCCGTAACCCAGATCATGCACACGGATGTCGAGTGCGCTTTCGCAACACCGCAGATCAAGTCCGATGAGTTTATCCCCTATAACTACCCCTGGCTTTCGCCTGCTATGTCGCCGGATACGGAGATGTTTCACAGCGGCTCGAAGACATACTCGACAGATATCAGGGAGATGGATGTCATTATGGGTTCGGGCGAGAAACTCTCGGCCCTGATATCGGATGCAATTGACGAAATCGGCAGCAGCAGGATTCTTGTTTTCAACAATACCTGTGTTCCGATGGTCTATGGCGAGGATGTGCCTTCCCTCATTGCGGCGGCAAGGGAAAAGTGTCCCGTGCCCCTGTTCTACGCGGGGCCTGAGAATTCGATAAGCATCAATCCGCATCATGAATTCTTTATCAGTCTCAAAAAAGAAACCGGTTTCGCCGAAAAAGAAGTCAACCCGCTTGCAGTCAACCTGATCGGCTTTCCTGAAAAAAAAGGACTCGATGAAATCATTTCACTTCTTGGCGTACTGGGCATTGTTGTGAACGAGATTTTCATCCCGAAAATAGACCCGTGCATATTTGATAATTATCGAGCAGCCGCGCTCACCGTTTTTTATCCCGACGACACATATACCGGGATATACAATCAGATATTCGGCGATGTCCCCGTGAAAACCATCATGCCGCCCGCGCCCTACGGAATGCGCGGCACACGAGAATGGCTGGAGACCGTAGCCGGGGAACTTGGTGTCCCCGACAAGAAACTCGACGCGATCGAAAAAATCGAAAAAGAGCAGCTCGATGAGTGGAACCGCCTGGCGGAGGAAGCACGTAAATATACTTTAGGGTTTGTGTTTGAGGGCGCCGGCATGAAAATGATTTCAAACGCGCGGCTTGCCGGGGGAGTGCCGATTATGGAAATGCTCGAAGAGATCGGCTTCGGGACTCAGTACCTGACTTATCACCCCGCGCGGGCCGGGAGTCCCCGCCTTGGCGGAAAAATTATGGAAAAAGACCTCGGAACCTTCTCGACTCCCGCGGAACTCGAAAAGCTCATGCTCGATTCTCCGGCAAGTTGTTTCTATTCGGATTTCTATTTCGATCAGCGTATCGTGCGTGCCGGAAAAGAACAATTCTCCCTGCAATTCTTCGAGATGGGATTCACAGGGGCTGTACGCACACTAAGAAGACTTGTCGCCGCCTGCTCTGTTCCTTTCTTCAGCCGGTACAGGAAGTTCCTGCAGTAATAAAAAGAAGCTTCGCTTCGGTCGGCTGAAGTATTACGAAACTTCCGGATTGGATACGTTCGGCAAACATGGAAGAAGCGGCTCTACCGATAAACTACTCATATATCATCGGCCTGTATCTTGCGGTGAACGCAATCCCCGACCTGTACCTGTATGTGGACGGTCCGGACTGTGCCACATTCAAGGCAGAATTTATTTACGGACGGCATGATCTCAACTCGACCCTGCTGAATTGTTCCGGCCCGGACAGAATAGTAAGACCCCGGAATCTGGACGTGACAAGCATAGTTCACGACAGGTCGGAGAAAATACGGAGAATCATCCACGAAACCTGTGCGCTGCCGGAAGCCGGCGGGCTAATGTATGTCTCTATGCCCATGGCTACGATAACCGCCACTCAGTACGATTCGATTGTGAGAGACATGGGCAGGAAACTGTCGAAACCGATTTTCGAAGTGCCGTCTCTGTCACTGAGTTCGGACTGGCTCGACGGTTATGCGCAGGCAATGAAATCACTTGCATCGAACCTGGACCTGAACGGTGACCCGGGACCGGCGCGAGTTGCCGTCATAGGTTATATGATGGATAGAAACGAGAAAGACCATACATCAAATATCACGCAAATCGAGAATATGCTGCGGGGGTTGTCGCTCGATCCCGTATCGATCTGGCTCAGCGGACGACCGCTTTCCCATCTGCGTCGGGCGGGGAGCGCCGGTGTTATCATATCTCTTCCACACGCCAGGGAAGCCGCGCGAATTATCGCCTCCCGAACCGGCGCTAAACTTATAGAAACAGGTCTCCCTTTCGGCTTTCACGGTACTGTCCGCTGGCTTGAAGAAATCGGCGCGGCCCTCGGACTCGAAGAGCAGGCGGCTGCATATTCCGAGTCCGAGCTCGCCCGTGTGCTGCCCGGCATGAAGTGGATAATAAACAAAATATTTCTTGGCCGACGCTTTTTCTTCGGCGGCGACCCCCACATGATGGAACCTGTGCGTGATTTCTTTATCGAGTTGGGCTGCAGGCCGCTTGCGATGATCGCCACAGCTCAGGAAAAACACCTGACACCCCTGCCTAAATCACTTGTTCGGGACGGGATACCCTGCCGTTTCAATCTTAAGCCCGGCGAGATAGTGCAAGTCACCTCGGAAGCTTTCCGCGACGGTTGCGATATTATCATTGCCGAAGACATGCTGCGCAACTACATCAACAGTCCTCCCGGTACCTGCGTCTCCGTGCCATTCGGCTTTACGAACTATCACAGGCACGCGCTGTCCGACTCGCCTTACCTTGGCTTCAGCGGTGCCCTCAACTTCATAGATACTGTCTCGAACGAACTGATGCGCCCGCCGCCGGACAAAAACAGAAGCCGGTAACCCGCAGATTTAAAGTTGTACGAAGAAACAGGAGGGATGCCTGTTCTACTTTCTGCTGTACTATCACCGCTGCGACAGGCGTCCCGCCTATCGTGGGGTATAAACTAAGCAGTATTGAGGCTGCTCACCAGCGACCGGTCCCCGGCTTCGCGTGATCGCTGTGAAGTTTATCGCGGATGAGGCCTGCGAGAACACGGTTTGCACGTGCCGACGGATGCCCGTCCCCTGCGATAATCATTTCCGGTGCGGAGAAATCGATCGTCTCGTGCGGATTTAATATTTCCCAGCCGAAACTCGCGGCTTCCACTCCCGCAGCCTCGCAGACCGCCTCGTATCCCCGGCGGCATTTATCGCTTATCAACAACACACGTATGCCTTCCGCGGATGTGCAGTTGTTCAGTCGATCGAAAAAGTCCAGCATGTTTTCCTTGATGACTTTCCGGGTATTGGCGCGGTAGTAGCTCCAGAACCTTTCACGGATGAGAAGCATCTCGAATCTGAAAAACCGGTTCCTGATTGCGGGCGGCCAGTGCGGTGCGTATTTCCTGATAACGTCGCCTGTCCGTTCGAGATAATATTTCTCCGCCAGCGGCATCACATCGTCCATCCGGTGCCGTATGATCACGATCTCAGGCTTATATTTGAGCAGGTGGTTGCAGAAGTAATCAACCTGCATTTCAGTATTGGTTCCGAAGAAAGCGCCATTTATCACCTGGTATCCGCTCCCAAGATCGTTCTGGAGATACGCCCCCAGAGTATCCTTGAACTTCAGTCCATATCCTGCGGCGAAAGAGTCTCCGATAATCACTATCCGGCACTTGCCTGACGCGCCGGGCTTGTAGTCCATGTCGGCGATCAGCCCATCCTTGTTGATCGGGAGAAGTCTGCTTTCATTGACACGATTGAAGTATATTCCGTCCTTGAATCCTTCGGGGTATGCCACTTTTTTCGAGAAATCGACCGTAAAATATACCGGCAACCACAGGAAGACCGGAAAAAACAGTACATACAAGAAAAAATAGACGGCGAATATTACAGCTCGGGCACGGACGTTTAAAGACCTCGAAGAGAGAAACGCTACGGTAAACGTCAGAACAAACGATATAACTAATATAAATATGTTCATCAATGTTTATTCTCCGTATCTTAACGCGCAGACCGACCGCACCGGTGTTCGCAACTTTTTTGCGACGATATGTTGTCGCTTACAGCGGGATAAGGACATAGCACTGATATTTTACATGATTTCCCGCATCTGTTAATATATTTTCGGAGTGATGCCAAATAGCATAATGAAGAATATCAATGAAACAGCTATTGATGAATTGACGCGAATGTCAAGATTCGCCGGTGAAAGATTCGACCTGGTCCAGGCGGGCGGCGGCAATGCTTCCGTGAAAACGCAAGCGGGGCTTATGATTATCACAGCGTCAGGTTTTTCTCTTGGTGATGTTGCGCCCGGCTGTGGACTGGCCGAAGTGCATTACGAACTTCTGATAGAAATGCTTGACGAGTTTATGTTGTCGAAACATCCCGACAGGAAAGACTTCGAGCGATTCGCGGTATCGGCTCTGGAGCGAGTGGCTGTGTCCGGCTCGCTGCGTTCCTCTATCGAAACATTCATGCACTCGGTTCTCGGCAAATGTGTTCTGCACACGCATCCCCTGACTGCTACAGCGGTAGCTTCGCGGGACGGATGGAGGGAGGTCCTGGGCGCAACTTTCCCGGACGCTGTTCTCGTGGAATATCATACCCCCGGAATCGAGCTTGCACATGCTGTGATCAGGGAAATAAAAAAGCGTGGTGTCGATGCAGCCGGCGAACATCTTGTGGTTTTTCTGGAGAACCACGGCCTTATCGTTTCCGGATCAGACATTTCGGATGTGATTGAAACCACCGACTATGTCGCAACCGCTCTTGAATCCGCTTCCGGAATAACGACGGAGAGATTCAGAATAACAAATGCTGTGTCCGGGTATGTAAATGAAGTATCGGGGACACAGTACGTTTGCGGTGAGGCGGCGGACGCGGGCCTATTGCGCATTGCAGCGGCTCATCCGGAATTACTATACGAGCCGCCTTTTCGTCCGGACACAGTGGTATACAACGGCTTCATGCCTTTAAATATTGAAAGTCTCGACGACTATGATGTTTTAAAAGCCTATCTTGATAAATACGGCGAGCCCCCCCGGACCGTGATCTATCGAGGCCGCATTTTTTTTGTCGCAACGAACATGCGGGCGGTCCGCGACATGGAGTCCATTCTGAAATTTCATCTTCTTGTTCTGGCGGGCAAAGGACAGAAGATGAAGCCGCTGCGGGAAGATGAGATAATGTATCTGGGCGGTTGGGAAGCCGAGAAACACCGCCGCGATATATAAAATGAGGGCAAGCGCCGATGCAGATAATTATCCCGATGGCCGGAGCCGGAAGCCGTTTTGTCGAATCCGGCTGCATGGTTCCCAAACCATTGATCGAAGTCGATGACATGCCGATGATCGAGCATGTGGTGAACCTCTTTCCGGGAGAATCCGATTTCCTGTTTATATGCAACAGCGATCACCTGGCGGATTCGGGTCTGGAAAGTGTTCTGCGCCGTATCGCTCCCGCCGGCGTCATAGTCGGAACGCCTCCCCACAAGAAAGGCCCCGTCTATTCGGTATGCCGGTTCCCGGACCTAGTACATGACGATGAAGTGATCGTGAATTATTGCGACTTCGGGACTTTCTGGAACTACCGGGATTTCCTCGATCACACCCGCGGAAGAAATGCCGACGGCGCAATCCCGGCCTATCGGGGATTCCATCCACACATGCTGCATCCCTCCAACTATGCGTTTATCCGCGATGAGCGGCAATGGATGATCGAGATACAGGAGAAAAAACCTTTCACGAACGACAGGTTGAGTGAATTCGCATCGAATGGAACATACTATTTCAGGAAAGGGGAATATGTCCGCAGGTTCTTCCCCCGTTTGATGGAACTGAATGTGCAGGTAAAAGGTGAATACTATGTAAGTATGGTGTACAACCTTCTCGCCGCCGCCGGGCTCAGGGTCTCCGTCTACGAAATACAGCACATGCTGCAGTGGGGAACACCACGGGATATTGCGGAATACACCGCGTGGTCGAATTACTTCCGGGAGGCTGTCAAACCGCGGAAGCGCGGGAAAATCCGGGGAACGATGCTGATGCCGATCGCAGGGAAAGGTGCAAGGTTCGCTATTGACTACGACATCCCGAAACCACTTGTTGCCGTAAGCGGGAAACCGATGTTTCTCCAGGCGGCTGCCTGCGCTCCCCGGGCGGATCGGGTGGTATTCGTATACTTGCGTGAGCACGGGGAATCATTCGACCTGCCGTGCGAAATACATAATGAATATCCCGGCGCGCGGGCTGTTGTGCTGGACAGTGTTACAGACGGCCAGGCGACCACAGTCCGGCTGGGACTGGAAGGGATAGCCCCCGATGAGCCGATCTTCATATCAGCCTGTGATAATGGTATGATCTGGAACAACGCAAAGTTTTTGTCTCTTATCAGCAGCGGCGACACAGATGTTGTAATATGGACGTTCCGGGGGAATCCATGTGTGATGCGCGATCCCGGAATGTATGGCTGGGCCGTCCTTGCCGAACCGGGCCGCGCGGCGACCGTTTCGGTCAAAAAACCGATCTCCGGCAAGCCGCTCGAAGATCACGCGCTCATCGGCGCTTTTTATTTTTCCTCGGCAAGTCTCTTCATCGACGGCTATGAGCGCATTGTGTCTAAGAACATCCGGGTGAACGGCGAACTCTATATCGACAGTCTCGCCGGCGAACTGGCCGGGATGGGCTATAATGTGAAAGTGTTCGACGTCGACCACTATGTGTGCTGGGGCACCCCGGACGATTTGAAAACATATACATACTGGCAGAGTTATTTCCATAAGTGTCTCCGCCACCCCTACCGCCTCGAGACGGACCCACTGGTTTCTCCGGGCGCTGTGGACGATCTATCGGCGAAATACTCGAGTTTTTCTCAGAAATACGAATAGAAGCGGAGCCGTCCGGTGAAACTTTCCATTGTTATACCATGTTACAATGAGTCGCGAAACATACCGTTGCTTATAAGTGACTTTGGGAAAAACCTGCGGAGGAATGACGTCGAAATGATAATTGTGGAAAACGGCTCGACGGACGACAGCGGCGAAGTTCTCACACACCTGGCCCCCTACTTTCCTTTTCTCAAGATCGTACATTTGAAGGAAAACAGGGGCTATGGTTTCGGAATAATCTCCGGTTTAAAGGAGGCTGAAGGTGAGTTTCTCGCATGGACTCACGCAGATCTCCAGACAGACCCCGGCGACACGCTGAAAGCGCTCGAAATCATCGAATCGAGAGGCGATGCCCGGAACATCTTCGTAAAGGGAGCACGGCGCGGCAGGCCTCTCGCCGACAACATATTCACATTCGGAATGAGCGCTTTCGAAACTATTTATCTCGGTGTAACCCTGTGGGATATAAATGCACAGCCGAATGTATTCCACAGAAGTTTCTTCGCGAGATGGGAGAACCCGCCCAATGATTTCTCTCTCGACCTGTACGCTTTTTATATGGCCAGAAAACTCCATCTTTCTGTCATCAGGTTTCCCGTTGTTTTCCCCGGCAGGCGGCACGGACATTCGACATGGAACACCGGCCTGCCCGCAAAATGGAAATTCATCAAAAGAACATTTGATTTCAGTGTCCGATTGAAACATGATATAAAACATGGAATTCATAGCTCACAGGATAAACACAATTGATGAGTTGAAAAACGTGCCGGTGTCGTTCGGGGTCGAACTCGACCTCAGGGCTTACGGCAAACGCCTGATTCTCAACCATGACCCTTTTCTTGGAGGTGTGGATTTTTCACTCTATCTTGAACAATACAGGCACGGCACAATGATAATAAATGTAAAAAGCGAGGGGATCGAATTCCGCACGCTGGAACTCCTCAAAGAGTACAGTATCGAGAATTTCTTTTTTCTCGATTCGTCGTTCCCGATGATAGCGCGGCTCGGTGCGGAAGAGCAAACCCGGCAGGCGGTAAGGTATTCCGAGTATGAAAGCATCGAAACAGTGATGGCGGCACGGGGACTCGCGCAGTGGGTGTGGGTCGACTGCTTTACGGAGTTTCCACTTGAAAAACCGGATTGCGATATGTTGAAGGAAGCCGGTTTCAAAATCTGCGTCGTGTCCCCGGAACTTCAGTCGCGTGAACATGACATAGAAACGATAGCCGCACTACTCGTCGGGCGCGGCATCACACCCGATGCCGTCTGCACAAAGTTGAGAAATATTGAAAGGTGGCGCGCCGTGCTCGGATGAGGTTCGTTCTGTGCTCCCCCGCACACTCACTTGCCGCGCTTTGTATTACAGGCATTCTCCCGATTATTGGCCCGCATTGGTGAAATATGCGGGTTTGCGCCTAGGAGTTTCCTTTCAAACGGTGCGAGCAGTTCCGCCGCTTTCCTGTTCCCGGTTTCATTGAAATGGCGGTCCCTGAAAAAAACTGTATCCGGATTATTGATATCGAGGCTGTTGCCGTCGAACGCGCCGTGAAGATTGAAAAAGGGGATGCCGCTGTGGTTCATACAATCCAGAAAAGCGTTTCCATATAATTCCGGCGGGTAAATATTGTCTCCCGGGGAATCGTACCTTTTGTCGTCAAGGACATAAGGGATCATGACCACCCCGAATACAGCTCCGCGCGCACGAACGTCGCGGTTTATCTCGTTGACCATCGAACATACCGCGTCTGCGTTTCCAACGTAAGCGCCGGAGCGACCGGAGTGAACATCAAAAGGGT
>JAJRTR010000059.1 GCA_024278215.1 bacterium | reverse complement strand
TGCCTGCCTTGTATCCGATAATATGTTCTTGATCACTTACCTGCGTCGTTTTCATGTACAGCAGGATTTTACTTGCTAGATCCGGGTGGGTGTTGTTGAACGCGGCCAATGCTGCAATCGTGTAGTGATACCCTTTCCGAGGATTCGACGCGCCACACCAGTAAAACACAAACCGGTATAATTTCGGAAACTGCCGAGCATAAAAAGTGAATTTGTCTACCTCTACTCCCTCAAGACAAACATCAACCGGGATATCCGCCACATACCGGCTGAATAAATCCTGATTATGCGAACACGGTACAACGATGAGGTCGGCATATTGCAGCGGCTCAATCCATCGCGGCGGCAGCTCGACCATCTCGTACATCGTATAGAGCACGTTGAATTTTTGGTAATCAGGCAGGTAAATATCCGGCGTAACGATGTGGACTGAAATAGGAGCAGAGTCGTCGTCTACAATCTCGACATCCGATCGACGCTCTAATGCGGCTCTAAGCATTTTTGCATGCGTCGAATATCCGAGCGCGTTGCCTATCGCATCGTATGAATGCGCCCAATTGAGGCGAAGCACGTTATTTCTCGGGTGGGGATTTCGTTACGACTTTGCTTTTGAACGACGTCCTCGGCGGAACGTATTCCCTCGTTGCGTGCCCGCAGGCGATACATATTGTTTCATGCTCATCATGCGTTTTGCGTCGGCAATTCGGACATTCTCGTTTATATGATTTGGTCATTCGTCCTCTCGGTATAAACCGGAGCGCCCCGAAGGACGCCCCGTCACATCGCTTAGCTTGCAGCCGTCACGATTCGGCAGAAATAGTTCGGCAGCGCGATTACTACCGCCCATCTTGTGTAGCAATAGAACCTCGACTGATGATACTCCATAAGCGTGTATGGATCGATCATGATATCGAAGTTCGTGATTCTGTCTCCGATGTATGCACCCCGGAGATTTCCGAAAGCGCCGAAGGTCGCGCCTGCGGCACTATCAGACACTGCGTTCATTTGCGAGCTCGAAACGACATCGTAGCCCCAGATCGACTGCGGCGGCGGGCCACCGCTTCGCGCTTCGGCGAACAGGTAGTTTCAGTTCGAGTCTTTCAGTCCACGGATGTAGTCCCACAGGAGCTCGTCGTGCATCATCCACACGGCGCCGTCCCTGTATTCCTTTTTCACCTTGCGAATCGCTTCGCGGAGGTCGGCCTCGATGATTTCCGAGAAGGCGGTCGAGCCGGAATCGAACACGACCGACGCGCCGGCTTTTGCCGAGAAAATACCCGACGCAGGATCCCCAGGAGCCGTGAACACGACCGAATCGATCGCTTTGCCGGTCGCCTCGATGAATTGGTCGAGGAGCAGTCCTACGATTCCGCCGTTGACTGCCGCGTCTTCGAGGAGTTCGTTCGACGTTTTTCCGTATCCGTCGTACCGCTTCGCGGTCAACGTTACCTGGTCGAACGTCGGCTCGGTCTCGGTCGCCTGCGCCTCTTCGGCCGTGACAGCTACCGAGACTTTGGTCAACTCGGTCGGAATGGTCATCACGTCGGAGGTCATCGAGATGTGCGTCGCCCGTTGCAGCGCGATAGAAGCCTCGCGCGCATACGCGACGAGCTCGAATCGCTGTTCGGTCGGCGTGAGATATCCACCTTCGGGATCGGTCCCTTCCTGCATCGCCGCTTTTGCTCTTGCGATTTCCAACGGCGATTTCCGGCTCGCCTCGACGTACTTGTCGATGAACATTTTCGACAAATTCATAGCGAGTTCAGGATCCGCAGCGAACCTCCGGTTGATGATCCCCTGATGTTTGATCGCCCGCATACCGGCGAGCTTCACTTCGCGGTTCAGATTGAAGCCCTTATAGGACTCCGTCTTCCCGGCACCGACGGTAATCGTCCCCGCCTCGATAACGTCGAAGATTTTTGCTTGAGACGATTTCATCGCGGCGATTTCGTCTTTGAGCGCCTTGATCTCCGTCTTCTGCTCTTCGCGCGCTTCTTCTCGCGCGATTTCACGGAGACATTCGTCGTACTGCTCCGAATATGCTTTCGCCGTCTGCTCGTCCTCGGTCTGCTCGATCAATTTTTTGAGCAGTTCGGCATTCTTTTTCAGTGCTTCAAGCTTGTCCATTGAAACACCCCCTGATATTTTTCTGCGAACGTCTTGCAGCGTTGAGGCGGCGTCGCGTCTGCTTCCACCTCTTCTACATCTTCGCTATTGGACATTGTATCACTTCGCTTGCCTGCCGGCAAGTGCACGGACTTGAGCGCCAACGCAAGCGCGCTTTCAGGCTCAAGCGACCGCAGGATTTCCGCTTCCCTGTTCGACGGGATCGACACGACAGACAATTCTAATAATTCCCATTTCGTGCAGACCGCTCCCGGAAGTTTTGCCTTCTTCTCCTGTTCGATGCCTTCAGACTCAATGATTTCCTCGATCACTTCCGGATTGCTTTCCCATTCCTTAGCGATAAATCCGATACTCGTTGCATTGAGCACTGTTTCGTCCACTAAATATTTCACCTTCTGCGCAAAATCACCCTCGTGGAACCACCAGGCAATCTCAATAGCTCCGTCTGATTTTCTTCGGTGCGCTTTCTCCGCCCTGCCGATCGGCAATTTCTCCTCAGATTCGCCATCCCAGGACATCCACGCATGCCCGTAAAAAATCACTGGGTTCGTTGCGAGCCATTGTTTCAGATTCGTGCAGCCTGACGGCAGGATGATTTCATTGTCACGGTCAATTGCCTTTGTGTTCGCAGTCGCACGATAGAGTGTTTTGCCTTTAGCCTCGACGGTTTTGATTCCGTACGATACCGCTATCAATTTATCCATCATCATCTCCTATTCATATTCCGCTATCACGGCGCACCGACAATTTATCACTTCCCCCGGGTCTGTGGCGTTCGGATCGAGCGGAAATCGCAGCCCATTTGAAAACATCTCTCCCGGGTCGGTGACTTCGCCGTCCATCATTTCGTGGCTCTCACGCACAGCGTCATCATGCGTACTGAGCCACCGCAGCCGCACGGGCGCCGTCTGCATCATCGTTTCGTGTCGCCCCTGCGAATACGCGCCGTGTATTTCTGTCCGCGCGATTGTCCGCGCGCGACGCGAAATGTTCGCCATGCTCGATTTCAATCCGGTCGCTATTCTCTGCGCCACTTCTTCTTCAGGCACACCATCGGCAATCGCCTGGTCGAGGATGCTGCGCAACTTTTCAATTACGTATCGGCTCGCTCTCCGATTGATATCGGCTATCTTGTCCCCGCCATGCGCAGCCAGGACAGCCCTGACGATAGGGTCTGGGTCCACTTTTGCCGGAGTATCTATCGACACGATGCCGGTTTTCGCCGCTGCACGATGATGCGCTTCGATGATCCGTTTCAATTCCGATTCTTCAAACAGATCTTCAATCCATTCGTAATCATCAGTCGGCGCCTTGATCTCAACCACGCGCCCATCGACGCGCTTGATCATTTCGCGCAGGATTTTTCTTTCGATCTTTTTGAAATAGGCTTTTACGCTTTTACTTGCGCGCCCTACCTCGGGCAGGATTTTTTGCACGATGTCCAGCCACTGCTTACGATGCACTTCGCTCATTATGGATTCTGGCGCTTTCGGCGTCACGTCGCGCACCTGCGGCTCAGGCAGTAGTGCTGTTCCTGCGAACGGATCATCCCCCCAGGGGACCTCAGGGAACCCGAGCCCTAGACGCTCATTGACTTGGTTCAGCGTATATCCGATTGCGATATATTTTTGCGCAGTATCGGCCTTTTCGAGCACCTCGCTATTGAGTACGTCGATCTGCGCTACATCGAAATAACACTCGTACCCACGCCGGTAGAAAAACTGCGTGTTGAGCGCGTCTTCGATCTTCCGCATAAGCGGTATCAGTGTTTTTTTCCAGAACGACCGATCGGAGCTAAGCGCCGTCGCGTAATTAATATCCTCGTACAATTCAAGCTCAGGCTTCGGAACCTTCATGACCATCGATACGTCTTCGCGGTTGAACTTCCGCAATTCGATATACTGCATGTCACGATTCGTCTTTCGCAGGTCGTCGGCCTTCATTCCGCCGGAGAGGATCATAGCCTTGTGATGATACTTCGCGCCTTCGCGCTTTTTGATGAGCTCCTGTTCTATCCGCTTGTAATCGGCATCTTCCAGCTCGACGCCCTCAGGTGCCGAAAAAACAACACCTGCTCCGATGTCATTTTCGAAAATCATCTGGTTCGACTTGATCGCGCCCCAATCGGCCTTGTTGGTAATCTCCAACGCAGACAGCTTCGATAACCCCCTCAACTTGTCATATGGGTTCGGATATTTAATCAGGATTGTTTCTTCAGGCAGAAAAAATTCTTGTTGCTTCCCGCGCCGCACCAACCATCACACGAACCTCTGTTGGTACTTTGCTGCGCGGACCATTGTCGGGAATTCCATCCACAAAAACTGTGGGATTCCAGGCGCTCTTTCAAACTCGCGTTCAAGAAAAATCGGCGCGTCTCCCCATCCGTCCATGTATGTCACTATCAGTTCGAAAAAATCATATTTCGAGAGATACGGATTGATATCGTTGAACAATTCCACGAGCGGATGGTTCTCGGGCACCGGCTCGTCCGCCCCACGCTGCCGAATCACAAATGGCACCTGCGCGATGTTCGCTGCCTTTGCGCTTATCGCTGCACGCACAATCGGGAGTTGTTTGAACGGGTCGGTCAATTCCTCTTGGTCGCCGAGGTCAATCCCAAAGACCTTGCGCACGCCAGGGTCGGTCAATCTGATCTGCGTTGTTGCTTTTGTATAGGCCCATCTATGTATTCGTGTTCTAATTCCGTCGGCAATCATTGCGGGAATCGATTTCATACTATTCGCACCCCCACCTTCGGGCCGTCTACCGCCATTACAATATACCGCATTGCATCCATCGCGTGGTCGCTTTCTTTTATCGGCTCGTCTTTTAACGCCTTATCAGACCATCGATATGACCGCAGTTCTTTACGAGTATGCACCAACGACGAGAAAAAAAACATTCTGGGCTTCCCATCTGCTTGTACTGCAAGCCTGGCTTTCACCTTCTGAATTCCCACCGACACGCTCTTTCGTGCCTTCGTTGTCGCTATGCCGTGTGACCGTAACTCCGCGACATCTTGCGTGTCATGATCTGCCACGGTTTGACTATATCGTACTACGTCTCTCTGATCATTGCAAACATCCGCAGCCTTGATCATACGGGCATGGTCTACCAATAATGTTTTTGTCTTGTAATGCTCTCGGTAGAAATAGATTCGTCCATCGTGATCAACTGCGGCCCATAAACACACAAATGGATTTACAAATCCGAAATCAATACCCCGATACCGCCTCCAGTCGGACGGGATATCGAACGGCTCGATGATATGTACTCCGTCTCGCACCTCGGGATACACCAGCCCCTCGAATGCAACGAATTGACCGTCGATCTCCTGCGCCGCGTATTCTGCAGTGTACGCCTCTTCTAGGCTCGATACAAATTCATTATCAAGGTGCACGTTCTCACGCGTTGATCCGATTACATATCCGAATTGTTCCGACTGCAATTCCTCTAAATACTCATACACCCAGTTAAACCCAGCAGGAGTAGTAGTCAACAGGGCGCGTGCATCATTTTTCCGCAGCCGGCCAAGCAGGATTTTGAAGGCGCCGACTCTCCATAACGCGGCCTCATCCCCCCATGCCCAGGCAAGATTCGTTCCGCGCAATCGCTCCGGGTGCTCTGCCGAACGCAAAAATACATACCCACTCGACGTCCTGACCCTGCTTTTGCCAGTCTCATGCACATATTGGATATTGTGCGCGTCAAGAAAATCAATAAATTGTCGTTGCGTCACATCTTCGAGCATCCTGTATGTCGGCGCGAGAATCATACCGTCTCCCACACCATTGAGTTGTTGCACCGACCACCACGCGCCGAACCATGTTTTCCCCGACCCTATTCCACCGATAAAAGCTTTGTACTTCTTTTCGAGTAGATAAACCTTGGTCTGGGCAGGCAATAACCGATATGTGATGCTTCTACGAGTCTTTGCCATTGTCGAGGACGACTTTCATCCCGATCGGAGCCGCATCACGGCCGGAAATTTCATGCTTGTCCGGCACCTTGCCTTCCGTCCGTTCCGCGATGAATTGCACGGCCCACGGACGCCCTTCAAGCGCAAACTCGAACACCTTCCGCATTATGACTTCAATTTTCGTGTATCTGCCGTCACTCGTACCTTCTTCCTCTGCTATTTTCCTGAGGATGTCCGGGATGCACTTGACCTTCGGTGGCCGCCCTTTGGGATTTCCTGATTGTCCTTTTTGCCACGGCATATTGTTTATCCCTTGTTTTTCATATATTTCAGCGCACGGGCGGGATTCGAACCCCCTCCTTGCAGATGGAATCTACAAATGCTCCATTACACCACGTGCGCAGACGGATACGGCCTCGAAAGTAATAATATACGTTTTCGCATTGCAGAATCAAGCGGATATAGATATCTGTATTTCGGCGGCCTAACAGTCTTTTGCAATTCATCAGGCGTTCGCGTCTTTTTCATAACGCCGAATTGTTTTCTATATCCTGTCACACCGATTGATCTATTATGAATTTCTTTCCCTGATTCGTCGAAATATACAATTGCCGGGGCCGTCTGTCCGGTATATATCCAGTTGCCGGCTTGATAAATCTTCCCCATATGTCCCTGCCACGGGTCAGCATATGACACGATCAATCGCAAGGGAGGGCATTTCCTTTTCAGTTTTTTGATGGCAATTGATAATATTCGCGACACTTGTTCCTCGTGCTTCCCAAGTGCAACTCGTGTCAATTCTACACATTCTGTATTTGATAATTTATACGGCGATCCAATACCAGCCGACGCGCCACGGGAAAAAATAATTGTGCCAATGAATATATTATTTTCCCACACGCCAATGCATGCGCGTGGCGGAGCAGGCATGCGCTTTGAATAATGCCAGCGCATAACCGCATATTTCGCTGCGGAGAAATTACACCAATCAATAACTAAACCGCCCATTCGTGCCCGCACTCAGGACAAATCATAAGCTTTTTTTCACGCATAAAATCTGGGACTTCTGATTCATCTACGGGTTCAAACTTAGGAATATCAATGTTTGATATTACATTCTCGCCAACCCCCCAATTGCCGAGTTCGCCAATATCCCATTGCCCCAACGAATCATAATCCCATTCCACGAAATTGGCATTGTCAACGATCACAAGCCGCCGCCGCTCTTCATCAGTTAACGTCGATGCTTTTTTGACCCATGCATTAGGAATCTCTGTTTTGCCAAGCAGTCGCAAAGCACGATAGCGCATGTTCCCGGCGAGGACGACGTTATCATCATCGACTATGATCGGGCGCAACGCCATCATTTTTGGGAATTCAGATATTGACTTCGCGAGCTTTTCTATCTGCCTGTCGGTCGCTTTGCGTGGGTTTTGATCGTTCAGCTTTATATCTGATAGCTTGATAGCCATTCCAATTCTGATTCTACTCTTTCTTCAGCTCTTCTTCAAGCTCATATATCCGCCACTGTGCCGTGTAGTAATCATCGAGGGCGGAATCCAAAGCTTTCGCTGCGTGTTGGATATTCGTTTCGAAAAATTGCCGCATCTCCCGTTCCGCCGTCAGAGCGGCGCGGTCTTCCTTCGAACGGTCGATTAAGAAGCGCATATATGTTTGCATCGATTCAATCTCAGCTCGCTTCTCTCGCACCTCTCGTTCCAGACGCGAAATGTCTTTGTGCTGGTAAAGCAGGACGGATACGCCCGATACCACAGCCGCGATTGCAACGGTCGAAAGTACCCCGGCGACTACTTTGCGTCTATGCTTTTTTGCAAGATCAATTATCTGGCGCATCATCAACCCCCATTCTCATCACCGAGCCATCAGTATTCCGTACGAAGCGAAAGCCGACGTTGTAGTAACGCCCCGGCGGAATAACTGCGGTGCGGTAAGCTAAGCGACAGTAGATTAAGTAGTAGCTCCAGCTTCCGCCACGTAGTATCCGACGATTATATCTCGTTTTCATCTGTTAAGCCAGATCGGTCCTCGATTTCAAATTGCTCGAAGACCCAGTCCCACTCGCGCTGGGTACATAAGCGGACATACCAAAGACCATCTCTTTCCCAATAATGAAACATCGGGCAATGTTCCCCACATGTCCCCATTGTGGTTGCCCGCATGCAGCTTTGTCGGACGAGTTTCCCCCTGCGTTCGATCCATAAATCCCCATTCCTGTCGATTTTTACTTTCCTTTCCCCCCCTTCCTCTTTGCGTACTACCCGGAATCCGATGATGCCGCTGCAGCGCGACGGATTGTCGTAGTCGCGATGTGCCACGCAAGAGAATGTCGCGTAGCTGTCCCCGCCCCCGCCGCGCATTATCCGACGATTATATTTCGTTTCCATTTTTTCTCATATGCCTTCGAGTCGTACTCGTCCCAACACCATTCCCACACGTTCCCGCTCATGTCGTGGATTCCGAGTTCGTTCGGCTTTTTCTCGCCGACTGGATGCGTCCGGCCGCCTGAGTTTCCCCAGTACCAGCCCACGTCTTCGAGGCTGTTCGAGCCGGCGTATTTATAGCCCTGTGATTCCGTCCCTCCGCGAGCGGCGTATTCCCACTCTTCCTCGGTCGGGAGTCGATAGCCGTTGGCGTCGAAATCACACTCCACCTGCTCTCCGTCGATCGTGTAGCAGGGCGTGAGACCTTCCTTCTCACTCAGCCAGTTGCAGTAAGCGATAGCGTCATACCAGTTGACGTTGATTGCCGGTCTTTCGCCACGGCCCCAATCGCTGTCGTTGGGCTTGTTTCTTCCGGTTGCTTCGCAGAATGCGTCAAACTGCTCGAACGTCGTCGGATACTTTGAAATCAAAAAGTCGCGGGCTATTTCGACTTCATGAACAGGCCGTTCGTCCTGGTGCCCGTCGTCCGAGCCCATCTGGAAAGTCCCCTTCGTTACCTTAACGAGATTGTCTTTGTCCATTCTCCACCCTCCTGGGTTAGTTTTATTTCAATCGTGATTATTAGATCACGACTGGGTTCAATAGATTGTGCCTTCCGTACAACACGGAAGCCGGTGGTTTCGTAACAGCACGACGGAGCGATGTAGTGCCGACCAGCCACGCGACAGTAGGGCGCGTGGTAGAACCAGGTCCCTCCGCGTCTCACCTGTAAGTTCATCTTTTCTCCTTCATGACTTATTGGTTTTGCATTCCGTACAACACGGAACCCAACTCCGTTATAGCGGCTCGACGGGGCGTCGTAGTAACGTTTCCCCACACGACAGTAGGCCGCGAAGTTGACCCAGTTCCCGCCTCGGCTCACCTGTAATTTCATCTTTTCTCCTTTATTGCTTGGCGGGTTTGCTTTTCGAACGATTCGGAATCCGGAATATCTGCTACGTCTCGACGGATCATTGCCGAGACGATTTACTATGCAACAGAGAGACCCGTCGTTAAACCAACTCCCGCCGCGCAGCAGTATGCTATTCCTTAATCTCTTATAGGCCATATCAACAACGCTTCCTGATATTCCATCGGCCGCCAAACGTCAGATTTCGGTTTAGCATCCCACCGATAGAGATACCGACGATTTCCCTTGTGTGGATTGCGAAACGAACCATGTTCATCCCATGTTCCGGCTCCCATAGGCGAAGCAAATACCCACAGGTATCGTTTGAGCTTCTGGAACAGTTCCGGAGTCATTGTTTCTCCTCCGCTTTGATAATCGCGCGAAACAATTTTCCCGTTAAGCATTTGTCCAAATAACCTCCGATGACATAGTGTGTCGTGCCGTATGCGAGTGAATAAGTTTCTTGAACGGTAGCCAATCTGCGCCTTCTTGTTCGCACACGATAACTTGCCCTGGGCGCGTCTTGCACCATTCCGCTAATGCTGCATAATCAATAGTTTTCCTGTTATATCTATAATACATTCCTAGCATCTGATATGGCGGATCGACGAACCAGGTCGCCGGCTCTGGAACATCTATGGCGGCATAATCGTTACAATGCATCTCCCAATGTCGAATTCTGGCTACTTGTGCTGCAATACGCCGGCGCAAACTTTCCCCCCAAAATGACCCCGGGTTAATTCCTGACCTCATCCATGAAGACGGCGTTTTGCATGAGCGAGCGCCGGTATTCAGCCAAAATCCTATAAGCCATCGAGCCTGTTGGCATATATCAAGATCATCGACAGATGTATCGACATCAGGCAATGCCAAAATTTCATCCGGAGTAACCGTTTGTAAATATCTCCATATCGATATTATTATTGGATCCTTGTCTATCAAAACGATATTGTGATCCGGGTACCTCAAGCTATATCCGGCTCCTCCCGCAAACGGCTCGATTATTGTTGCATATTTCGGTACTGGATATCGGAGCGCGCTCCGCCATTTGGAACCGAAGTATTTAATCATCGGCCGCAATTCTCGACGCTGCTCGTGGAAGCTAAATAAATAATCCATTCAACGTTCATATTCCGCTGTGATAATCGCGCGAAACAACTGTTCCGCTATTTGAGGGACAATCGCATTTCCGAGTGCCCTAACTCTGTCCACCCTGTCGGGTAGAACATAATCGCTTCGTAAAAAATCGGGGACGGCTTCTTCACGCCATAGAGTGCGTACAAGACGTCGTGAAACCCGGCTCCGTGGCGCGCGCCCTTCCTGGTCGTGCGCCTCCATACTCCACTCGTTCGAGTGGCGTTCGTTGTTGGACCATTGGTCGGCTCGCTCGCCGTCGGCATAGGCAATAATCCACGTGCGATACCGTTCTCCGTAACAACCGACCGCGACAGCCGGTATTTCAAGCGGCGGCGCCGTTTCGTACCCTGCGGACTCCAGGTCAGAAAGCACAGATTCGAGTACCATGCCGTCGATAGCAGTAACGTTCTCACAAACGACCCAACGGGGCCTGACTTTTTGTATAACGCCAAACATCGCCGGCCAGAGGTAGCGGTCATCCTCCTCGCCTCTTTGCTTCCCGGCAACACTGAACGGTGTGCAAGGGAACCCGCCGGAAACAATGTATTCTCCGTCCGGGAGGGCCCAGTTCTCATAAGCGCTTATATCTCCTAGTGGTATTGATTCAGGGAATCTCTCCCTATACAGTTGCACGCAGTATGGATCGACTTCACTGAAATAGTGGTTTTCAACTTTCAATCCGGCCCAATACGCGCCGAGCGCGAATCCCCCTATTCCCGAAAACAGGTCGATGTAGTTCATTGCCCAATAAGCGCTTCGAGAATGAATATAGTCTCGTCATGCAGCTTCATTTTGCTTTTGTTTTTCTTATACCACGACGCTACGTCATTCCCATGGCCTTGCGCTCTTCCGGCACCTTCCCAGTCACAGACCATCTCGACAATATCGTCTATTTGCATAGGCATTATTTTTTCTGCATGAGCCTTCACAGGCCATACCCACCACTCCCAATGATGCTTATTTCGCCTCTGATGTAAGGCCCATGCCCTATCAAATAGTGGGTCATGGTAGTTGCTCGACACAACCGTCCGCGTTGAGCCGTCCGGATTGTAAAAACGTCGAGCGTAGGGGAAAAACTCATCGGGCCTAAACTTGGATAAATCGTGCGTCACGCCTCGCCAAAAGAGTTTACACCGAAAACATGCGAGCATGACGAACCATTTATGGCGAACCACATAACTAAAATATGCTACGTCCCGTCTGTAATTCATTCCAACTCCTTCTAAAAAATCTTAGCGGCATCGGGAGTCGAACACGATTACGGCCTTCTTGCTCTGCGTACAGGCAAGGTGTCTCCGTCGGCTCCAGGTAAGGAGGGCCTGCGTCCCGCCACCGCCATAAAAAACAGAAAACCTCGCGCGATCGTCTGCAAAATCGGAAGCCTCGGGAAAAAGCTTTTCCGATTATCGACCGCACGAGGTCATCTTTTTTCTCCCGATTCGCCGTTGCAGCCAGCATAACGCATTGTATCACATATCAGCACTTATGTCAATGGGCTTCAGGTTTTTTCGGATTTCCATCGCTACTTTGTGCTTAGGTGAATGTCTCAACAATTCAATCACTCCGCGATAGATCATATATGCATCGGCCTCATCAATTCCGGCGAAATGCCGGTCATACATTTTTTCCGCTTTCACAACGTAGGCCTGCTTGTCGGAGGCTGTTTGTTTCCGCATCCGTGCGATCGTCTGCGATTTCC
>JAJRTR010000058.1 GCA_024278215.1 bacterium | reverse complement strand
TTTTTTCATCGAGAACAGGATGCCGACTTCTGCGACAGGCTCGGACTTCTCGAATATGTCCCAGTTTTTTTCCATCCAGTTGTAGAGTCCCGCCACAGTGTCGCGCTGGTCCTGATACGGCTCGCCGGTGATGAACCCGGCTCCGGCGGCATCCTCAAATGTCGACTGGTTGTATTTCCCGCCTCTGACCAGCGCCGACACACCGCAGGAGAACCCGCCCGCCTGGGACGCGCCATATACATTCGGTGGTTTCACGATGTCCGGCGACGGCCCGTATACACAGCCGAGCGCGGCGGGAAGCGGATTTTTCGAGTAAGCATACAGTGTTTTGAATACAGGTGATTCATAGACGATTCCCGACTTCGAGATCGCCGGGTCCAGATGGTGTTCGACGCAGCAGATGTCCGGAACGGTGAGCGCCCATTCCGGGTCGATCCCGAAAAGAGGAAGTGTGGGCAGTGTGGTGAGATGCGGAACAGAAACGGCGGTGAGGGCGTCAGTGTTTTCATTTCGCGCGGCATCGAATAATTTTTCTAGCGCGTCGCGCAAACGCCCGGCGCGCCACACTGCATAGAGTCTGCCTTCGTTGCCCTCGCTGAGGTCGCGCAGGTTTTTCGGTATGTTTTTCTTCGACGCGCCGGTCTCTTCCGAGAACGCGCGATACTGCTGTCTGCAAACCGGGCAGTGGCAGCCGGCGGGGCCTTCGAGCCTGCCCTTCACCACTATGGGTGCTGATCCGAAGCATGGAAAATCAAAGAAAATCCCGCTTGCGCCCGACTGCATTGCGCCGCGCACGAGCAGTGCGAGCCGGTTGGTCCATTCCGTATTATTCCAGCACGCCATAGCGCGTCTTGAGAAGACGGAATAAATCACGTCACTTTGTCCCGGCAGCAGCGCGCCCCAGCGGGCCTTCGCATATTCGCCCTCGACGAGATATGAAGAAGATGTGAGCAGTGCGAGTGTTTCGATGCCGTGGTCGTTGAGTTTTTTCGTGATGTCCGCGAAAAATTCGTGTTGCTGTTCGGCTATGCCGGGCGGGAAGCCGACATCGTATGGAACTATCGCGAAGTTGGCGTTTGTGTTCGCGAGCGCTTCGATCGAGCGTTCGCCGGCGTCGAATCGCGAGGTTGCTTCTTTGCCGTCGCGGCGCACGATTGTGTTGTCGATCATCTCCTCCGCGTTCGGGCCGCATTCGAGGTATACCGCGCGGAATTCGTACATTTCGAGTTTGAATTCTTTCATTTAAAAAGCTTCTTCCCGTTGGTTCGTTAATATTATATTGTAAAGAAGCGCATCGGCCACTACAATAGCATAAAGTATCAGTGCATTCGAATCTTGCAGCTATGAAAAAGGACACGGAAATCATATTCGAGGCATTCGAAAGACGGTTCGGCGGCAGCGCGGATACTGTCGCTGTGAACGCGCCGGGAAGGGTAAACCTGATCGGCGAGCATACCGATTATAACGATGGATTCGTGTTGCCTGTGGCGTTGGATTTCGGTGTTGTGATCGTCGGTGCCGCGCGGCGCGACCGCAAAGTGCGTGTCCAGTCACTCGATTACGGCGAAACAGTCGAGCTCGACCTTGACGCGCAGTTCGACAACAAGACACCGCGCTGGAGCCGTTATGTAGAGGGCGTCGCACGGGTTTTCGAGTCGGAACTGTGCGAAAAATTGCCGGGGTTCGACGCGGTCGTCAGCGGCGATGTGCCGCAGGGTACGGGCCTTAGTTCGTCGGCGGCGCTCGAGGTGGCGACAGGTTGTTTCATTAACGAAATACACGGGCTGTGTGTCGGGCGCAGGGACATCGCGCTCTACGGGCAGAAGGCGGAACACGAATATCTCGGCATGATGTGCGGCATAATGGATCAGTTCGCGTCCGCGCTGTGCGCTCCGGATTCAGCGCTGTTCCTCGACTGCCGCTCGCGGGGATATGAACAGGTGCCGCTCGCGCTTTCTGGGCATGTAATAATGATACTCAATACGAACAGGTCGCGCGGCTTGGTCGATTCGGAGTACAACGCGCGGCGTCGCGCGTGCGAGGAAGGCGTGCGGCTAATCTCGCAGTGGGAACCGTGCATAAAGGCGTTGCGTGACGTTACGCCCGATATGCTGGGCCGTTACAGCGACAGGCTGCCGGAGGCTGTGTTGCGCAAGTGCCGCCATGTAGTGGAGGAAAACCGGCGGGTGCGCGAGGCTGTCGAAAGCCTTGAGAACGGCGACCTGGCGACGTTCGGCACGCTTATGAGTGAGTCGCACGACAGCCTTCGCGACGATTACGAAGTGAGCTGCCGCGAACTGGACGTGATGAATGAGATCGCGAGGTCGCACGATGGTGTGCCGGGCGCGCGGATGACCGGCGCGGGGTTCGGCGGGTGTGTCGTGGCCCTTGTGCGGGAGGACGCCGCCGGTGCGCTTCGTGAGCGTATTATGGCGGAATATCCGCAGAAGACCGGGCGCGAGCCGGAAGTTTACGTAACACTTGCAGCCGGAGGAGTCGCGCGTCTGGAGCGTTAGCCGGAACCCGAACTCCGGAACCCGGGGAATATATGCAATCAACAATTATGGGAGCCGTATGTTTAAGAAAATAAGTCCCGGCACAGCTATAGGGTTGACATTTCTGCTGCCGTTAATGCTTCTTGTTCTCGGGACAGCGGGATACAGGATCATCGAGGGTTGGCCGCTGCTCGACGCTGTGTACATGACGGTCATCACCGTGGCCACAGTCGGCTTCACCGAGATTCACGAGTTGTCAGATACCGGTCGCATCTTCACAATAGTACTGATTGTCTCCGGCGTAGTTATCATCGCCTATTGCATACAATACTTTGTGCTGTATATGATACAGAAGAATGTTTTCGGCAACCTCTGGAGGAGGGGCATGGAAAAAAAGATAGATGCGCTGAAGAACCATGTTATAGTGTGCGGCTACGGCAAGATCGGATACCATGTAGTCGAACATTTCCTGTCGATGAACGAAAAATTCGTAGTGATCGATTCGGAAATACCCGACCAGGAAGTGCTTAAGGGAAAGGGAGTTCTGTTTATCGAGGGCCATGCGGAAGACGAAGCGACACTGCGGCAGGCGGGCATCGAGAGGGCGAACACACTTGTAGCCGTGGTGGGAAAAGACGCCGACAACCTTTTTATTATCCTGACGGCGCGAGGCATGAACCCGGATATAAAAGTCGTGGCACGCGCGGAGGACGACGCGAACAAAAACAAACTGTTGCGTGCGGGCGCGGACAAGGTTGTGCTGCCATACGAGATCGGCGGTCGCCGCATAGCGTCGCAGGTGTTGATGCCGTCTGTGACGGATTTTCTTGAAACGGCGATGGGAAATGATGATCTCGAATTGAGAATGGCCGAAATCGGAGTCGCGCCATCATCTCGCATCAACGGGAAAACCCTTGTCGATTCGGATGTGCGCAAATCCACGGGCACGATAATACTTGCGATAAAAACCGGTGAGGGCGGCCTGATCACTAACCCGTCGCCCAGCACGACATTGAACACGGGCGACCTGCTGATATGCCTTGGCACAAACGACCAGATAACTGCGCTCGAGAAACTTGCGGGGAGAAAATAAGAGATGGCGTCGAAGAAAAAGTTTGATAAATACATTCGCATGATCAATAAATTCAAAGGAAAGAACATACTCGTTGTCGGCGATATAATGCTGGACGAATATGTGTGGGGCAGCGCGACGAGAATATCGCCCGAAGCGCCTGTGCCGGTCGTGGAAATCCGGAAACGGACATATCATCCCGGCGGCGCGGCGAATACGGTGTCCAACATCCTTTCGCTGGGCGCACGAGCGAGCCTGCTCGGCATCGTCGGCAAGGACGCGGACGGCAGGCGTCTCAAACAGATACTCAGGGACGGCGGCATCAACACCGACAACATAATAACGGATTCATCACGACCCACAACTTCCAAAGTGCGCATTATCGCTCATGGGCAACAGGTCATGAGGGCCGACCAGGAAGACGCTTCACCCATGAACAACAGGATCGCCGGACGCATGGTTAAAGCGCTTGGAAAGATCATCGGTCAGATCGACGGCATAGCTGTGTCGGACTACAACAAAGGTGTGATAAGCCCGGCGTTCATGGGTAACCTGCTGACGATGGCAAAGGAGGCAGGCGTTATCGTCGCGGCGGACATAAAGCCGCCAAACACGGAATGTTTCAAAGGCGTCAACATCATTACTCCCAACAGGAAAGAAGCTTCGGCGATAGCGGAGATTACTATCAAGGATGAAGAGAGTCTGAAAGAGGCGGGGAAACGATTGCGGAGGCGGCTCGGCGTCGAGGCGGCGCTTATCACACTCGGAGAAGACGGCATGGCGCTGTTCGGTCCGGGTAGCGATTTTGTGGCAATTCCCGCTCTTTCCACACAGGTGTATGACGTAACCGGCGCGGGCGACACCGTGCTGTCTACGCTTACCGTGGCGCTCAGCGCGGGCATTCACTACCGGGATGCCGTCGAACTGGCCAACTTCGCGGCAGGCGTCGTTGTCCGCAAGCGTGGCACAACTTCCGTCGGACAGGACGAGTTGAAGAATTTCATAGAAACGGTTCTTCAGTAGCAACGGGATCACGGGGAAACAGGGCGGCATGAACAACAAGATAATTGAGAGAAAAGACATCGGCGGGATATGCGCGAAGCTCAGGGAAGAGGGCAAAGTTGTTGTATTCACGAACGGGTGTTTTGATGTTTTGCACCCGGGCCATATCGACTGTCTCTTTAAAGCGCGCTCGGAAGGCGATGTCCTTGTCGTCGGTCTTAACAGCGATCAGTCGGTGTCGCGGCTCAAGGGACCTACCCGTCCGATCTTTCCGCAGGAAGAACGCGCCGAAATCCTTGCTTCTTTCTATTTCGTCGACTATGTAGTCGTGTTCAGCGAGTGGACGCCTCTCGAACTTGTCAAACAGGTGCGCCCGCATGTCCTTGTCAAAGGCGGCGACTATAACCCGAAAACAATTGTAGGCCGTGCGGAAGTGGAAGCGGACGGCGGCAGGCTCGTTGTCATTCCGCACCTGCCGGGCTACTCCAGCAGTTCCATTATAAACAGCATTATAAAGAATGAAACAGATTGAACCGGAGCGTAGCGGGGAAAAGAATCCAACACAAAGATCACAGAGTTCGCAGAGAGTATATATATAATACTGTTATGGACCTCACATCCTTATGGACCTCCTGACAACAGCCGGCTCTTACATAAACGAAGTTTTCACGATATTTTTTCCGCACAAATGTCCGGGCTGCGGAAGGGCCGGTTCCGAACTCGTGTGCCCGGATTGCGAGAGAAAGATACGTGAAATCAGCGAACCGTATTGCCGCCGGTGCGGTATTCCGCTGCCGCCGGGTATCAACGCCGCCGCCGATTGCGGCTGGTGCCGGGAACAGGAAATATATTTCGACGCCGCGCGCTCGGCGCTGAACTACCAGTCGCCGGTGAGGGAAATAGTGATGCGATTCAAGTTCCACCGCAGCTACGGCATGGGGCGCTACCTGCGGGGCAGGCTGGCACGCCGAGCGACGACCGGCGTGGACATCTTCGACATCTTCGGCGACGTTGATTTTATTGTGCCCGTGCCGCTGCATCCCCGGCGCAGAATATGGAGGGGATTCAACCAGTCGCAGTATCTTGCGGAGGAGGCAGCGCGGATATGGGACAAGCGGATCGAGAACTGTCTGTTACGTATAAAAAACACCAGACCGCAGTCTCTGCTATCCCCGAAAGAGCGCAGGAAGAACGTGAGCGGCGCGTTCAGGCTTAAGGGGAGAGCGGATGTGAAGGATAAAACAGTATTGCTCATCGACGATGTCATGACGACCGGTGCGACAGTGAACGAGTGTTCGCGTGTACTGAAGGAAGGCGGCGCGGCGCGTGTAGTTGTCCTGACACTGGCGAGAGGAGGCGCGAGTTGACAGGGTTCGTTTTTCTTTCTGTTGATCCGGGGACCGCGAAGTGCGGTCTCGCGGTCATGGACTCGCGCGGCGCGGCGCTCGAGATAATGGAGTCGAAGCCGGAAACGCTTTCCGCCGACCTCGAAGATATTATTGAAAGGTTCGAGCGCATCGACAGGATCGTTATAGGTGACGGAACCGGCTACAAAAAAACAGCGGAAACAGTGAAATCGTTTTTCGGGGATAAAATGCCCATAATACAAGCGCATGAAAAAAACACGACTCTCGAAGCGCGCCGTTTATATGAAAAAGAGAATCCGAGGCCATGGCCCGCTCGCCTTGTTCCGTTCGGGCTTTTCGGCCTGCCCGGCGATATGGACGCCTGGGCCGCGGTGGTTATCGGGCGGCGGTACATCGCGACACTCGACACACCGGATGGAGCAGAATAATGGCGGACATGGCGATCAGGATCGGCATAGATGTCGGCGGCACATTCACCCACGCGGTGGCTATCGACCACAGGACGCTGAAGATAGTCGCAAAAGCGTGTTGCCCGACAACGCACACGGCGGAAGAGGGGGTCGCGCGTGGGATATGGCGGTGCATCGGTGAACTTGTCGGAGAGGGCGGTTTCGAAGCGTCGGATGTGATATTTGTCGCGCACAGTACGACGCAGGCGACAAACGCGCTGCTCGAGGGCGACGTGGCTCCGGTCGGGCTGATAGGAGTCGCCGAAGGCGCGGCGGGCGTACAGGCGCGGCGAGAGCTCAACTTCAACGAAGTGAGAATTTCCGGCGACAGATCAATCAGCGTGACACCGGTTTTTATTACGCCCGGTGAGATAGAAGGCGCGGTCGTGGAGAACATCGTGAAAGATAATTCCGACCGTGTCGAGGCTTACGCTGTCGCCGAGCCGTTCGCAGTGGATGATCCCGGCAACGAAAATAAGGTGGTGGAGATCATAGCGCGAATAGGCGTGCCCGCTACGGCGAGCCACGAGGTTTCCGGTCTGTACGGACTGAAAGCACGCGCGCGCACGTCGGTAGTGAACGCGAGCATACTGCCTAAGATGATGGAAGTAGCGCGTCGAACGAAGCAGGCCGTCGAGCGGATGGGGATAAAACCGGCACTGATGATCATGCGCAGTGACGGCGGCGTGATGTCCGCCGACAATATGGAGAAGACGCCGATAAAGACGATACTCTCCGGCCCCGCTGCCGGTGTGTCGGCAGCGATTTTATGTGAAAAGATAGCCAACGGACTGTTTGTCGAAGTGGGCGGCACGAGCACGGATGTGAGTTTCATCCGCGACAGCAAACCCGGTCGCAAGCAGGCCGTTATCGGCGGCAATGTACTGTATCTCGAGACGCTCGACGTGCGCACGATAGGTGTGGCGGGCGGCTCGATGGCGCGTGTGGAGAAGGGGCGGGTCGTGGCTGTCGGCCCGCGCAGCGCGCATATCGCCGGGCTTCGGTATTGTTGCTATTGCGACGCGGCCGAGTTTGACAAACCGCAAATAAAACATATATCGCCTCTACCCGGCGACCCGGCTGATTACGCGGTTGTTGAAACGCGTGCGGGTAAACTTGCGGCGATAACGACGACATGCGCGGCGAATTTCCTGGGCGTGCTGGACGAGGGCGACTACTCGCGAGGCAACCGCGTCGCGGCCCGGCTCGCGTTCGACGCGCTTTCGGCAGATACGGGCGTGCCTGCCGAAGACCTCGCACGCGGCATGATACAGGCGGCGGCGCGAAAGGTGGAAAAAGTTTGCAGGGAGCTTATGAAAGAGTATCCGGTCGACACCGCGCGATTGCTGGTCATCGGTGGCGGCGGCGGTGCCTCGGTTATCGCACCGGCGGCGGCGAAGCGGCTGGGGCTCGGCTACAGGCTTGCAGGCGATGCTGAAGTTGTTTCCGCGGTGGGCGTCGGCATGGCGCTGATGAAGGAAGTTGTCGAAAAGAGCATCGTCGATCCTTCGGAGGAAGATATAAACAGTGTACGTTCGCTTGCTGTACGTTTGCTTGTGGACGCAGGGTGCGACCCGGCCGGTATCGAAGTGGAGATAAGTGTCGACAGGCGTAAAAATATCGTTCGCGCATCGGCGACGGGCGCGTCGACGCTCGTCTCGCGCAGGAGCACTGAAAAGATCGATGCGGAGCAGGCCGAGGAAGTCGCGAGGGAAACACTCGGCGGCGATGGCGAGCCGGATATGGTGTTCGATGACGGCTCCTGCTTTGTTTTTTCAGGCAGGAAAGAGAAAAAAGGGTTTCTCGGGCTGGGCCGGAAAGTGAGCAGGCCACTGGTGATGATCGATTCGCACGGGCTGGCCAGACTCACACTCGCCGACGCGCGGGCCGACGTCGCAGACCGCGAAAACGTGATCGACACCCTGAGAAAAACCATCGCCGAAGGCACGATATTTTCTGACGGCGGTACACTCGCGCCGACTGTTTATATCGTGTTCGGCGGCCGTGTCGTCGACCTCTCGAAACTGGCTGACCCTGCGAAAATGATCGACTTCGCCGCCGTCGAGATCGACGACCATACATCCTACGACAGTTTCTGCATCATCGTTAAAAAATGAGTCTGCGCCGACAAACATCAGGCGATATTTTTGATTCGCAGGCCAGCGGCATGTATGCCCTTTTTTCATCAGTTCATTTAATTTTTTCCGTCCGGAGTATATATTAATTGTTCTGATCGACGATGGATGAAATATTAGCGCAAGTTGTAATATTTGAAGATAGGCGGGTAGATGGAACTTCACGAAGCACTCTTGCAGTACTTCTTTTCCGGCGTGGCGAACGGGAGTGTATACATCCTGATCGCGCTCGGATTCAATATTATTTATAATGCGACGGGAATCATAAATTTCGCGCAGGGCGAATTCGTTGTGCTCGGCGGTTTCACTATGGTCACCTTCAGTGTGACATGGAACATACCCGTGCCGGTGGCGTTCTTCATGACCGTTATAGCGGTGGCGTTCATCGGCGGTGTTTTCGAGCGTACAATGATAAATCCTCTGAAGAAACCATCGGTAATAACTCTGATTATCATAACAATCGGCGGTGGCATACTCCTGCGTGGAATTGCGATGTTCGTGTGGGGCAAGTACCCGGTATATATGAAACCATTCACAACGTCGACACCGCTGAAAATATCCGGAGCAATCGTGCAGGTGCATACTCTATGGATACTGGGTATCTGCGCAGTTGTCGTATTGCTTTTATTTCTATTTTTTGAGCGCACGATGATCGGCAAAGCGATGCGAGCCTGCTCGGAAGATCGCGAGACGGCGCAACTTATGGGGATAAACGTCAACGGGACAGTATTGCTGTCGTTTGTTTTGAGCGCGGCGCTGGGAGCGATAGCGGGCATCGTCTACACGCCGATAGCGAGCATGGAATACGGGCGCGGCGCGATTCTCGGACTAAAGGGCTTCATCGTGGCGATTATAGGCGGTCTGGGCAACGGAATGGGTTCCGTCGTCGCCGGTCTGCTGCTCGGGCTGTTCGAGACATTCAGCGCCGCCTACATCTCGTCTACATACAAGGAAGCGATAACGCTTGCTCTCCTGCTGCTCGTGTTGTTTGTCCGGCCCAGCGGCATACTGGGGAAATCCGAAGTAAGTAAATTGAAAGAATTCTGACCGATGGGGAAATTCAGCAGGCTTCCATTCGCCGTTATGATAGCCGTCGTGATAGCGGCCATGCAGCTGGGTCCCTATATCCAGGGCCACGCATATTATATGCTGGTGTTTTCAAAGGCGGGCATACTCTGTATCGTTACTATCGGGCTCTGCCTGCTCATCGGCTACACGGGCCAGATATCGCTCGGGCACGCCGCGTTCTTCGCGCTCGGCGGCTACACAACCGCCATACTCTCGACACGTTTCGGCTGGCCGCTGTGGGCTACGTTCATTGCCGCTGTCTCGCTCACCGTGCTCGTCGCCTACCTCATCGGCATCCCCACGCTGCGGCTAAGGGGCCACTACCTGGCTATGGCTACGCTCGGCATCGGCGAAATAGTCTATAATATGGTTCAGTCCAACATTGAACTCACCGGCGGATCGTCAGGCATCCCGAAGGTGCCGCCGCTCGTAATATTCGGCGTCGATCTCACCGCCCACAATGGTTTTTACTACTATTATCTTATATGGGGCACAGTCATCGTATGCCTGCTGCTGGCTTTCAACCTGATGAACTCACGGCCCGGCAGAGCGCTCATGTCGATCCACGGCAACGAGGACGCCGCCAGTGCCATGGGTGTGAACGTCGCAGCTTTCAAACTCAAGATTTTCGTCCTCAGCGCCGCCATGGCCGCCGTCGCCGGTTTTCTCTACGCACACAAAGAAAAGTTTATCGGGGTGGACTCGGCGGACCTCATGTTGTCCGTAATGCTCGTCGCCATGGTCGCCGTCGGCGGAATGGCAAATCTGTGGGGAACTGTCGTCGCCACAATTTTCCTCACGCTCCTGCCGGAATTCCTGCGGGCGTTCCGCGAGATGGACATCCTCATGTACGGAGCGATAATTGTAGTGATAATGATATTCATGCCCGACGGAATTTTTGCCGGGACAGCGGACCTCGTGAAGAGCATTTCAAAAAAGCTCGGCGCGGTCCGCGGCAATAGCGAAGACAATAGTTGCCGGTAAGCTAAAAGGAGTACGCGAAGCGGTTTGTTCGGGATGAAGCCGGCCCCGACCGCATAATAATGTGATATAACAAAGAGGACACAGAGAAAAAACAAATATGAGTGAAGCGATACTGGCAGTGGAAAATCTCCGCAAGTCCTTCGGCGGGCTCGATGCCGTGCAGGGCGTCGACTTCGAGGTGTCCGGCAACCAGATAAAATCAATAATCGGTCCTAACGGCGCGGGGAAAACAACAATCTTCAACATGCTCGCCGGCACTTTCCCGCCGACATCCGGGAAAATCATATTCCACAATCAGGACATATCATGTCTGAAATCCTTCCGTATCGCCGCGCTCGGCATCGCGCGCACATTCCAGAACGTAAAAGTATTCGGCAACATGACGGCGCTCCAGAACGTGATGCTTGCCCGCCACTGCCGTACTAAAACCGGCTTCGCCGCCGCCGCGCTCAGGCTGCCCCGCGCCGTAAGAGAGGAAAAAGAGATTCGTGACGCGGCGATGAGGTGGCTCGAATTCACGGGCCTCGAAAATATTGCGGACTTGCCGTCGAAAAGCTTGCCGTTCGGCAACCAGAAAGCGCTCGAAGTCGCGCGCGCCCTGGCTCTCGACCCCGAACTGCTCCTGCTGGACGAACCGGCCGCAGGCCTCAACTCCAGGGAAACCGACGATATGGCGCACCTGATCACACGCATCAGGGAATCCGGTGTTACTGTACTGCTCGTCGAACACGACATGTCGCTTGTGATGGAGATTTCCGACGAAGTGATCGTCATCGACACAGGCAAGAAGATTGCACAGGGCAAGCCCCGCGAAGTGCAGAACGATCCGGAAGTGATAAGGATATACCTGGGCTCGGAGTATGCGGCAAACAGCGAAAAGGACTGAAACCTTTTCGCTTTTGCTATCGGCACAGATGTATCTGTGCACAACAGTTTGTCTGCCAGGGCAATAGCTGTTATACGTTACGAAGCCGGAGCGCCTGGGAACGACGGAAAAATTATGCGTATCAGGGATAATGAGAAAAAGAGTGCAGGCGATATATCATGACAACCGGAATCAAGTGCATACCCCCAATAAAATAATTCTTTAAAAACAGACCGTGGAGCCAATTGCAAAATTATGATTCTGCTGCGGTCGGCTGCTATTGTCCATAGCTGCGTTGTCGGTGTAAAATCGTCCTCGACGTACTCTACAAGTACGCCTGCGGGGATTTCGCATCTCCGCCTTGCTTCGGAACAATTTCGCTCGACCTCGCTACGAACATAATTTTGCAATTGGCTCTACTG
>JAJRTR010000057.1 GCA_024278215.1 bacterium | reverse complement strand
GATTCGGCTACAGTCGGCTGCAATTGTCAACAGCTGCGTTGTCGGCACAAAATCTTCCTCAACGTACTCTGCAAGTACGCCTGCGGTGATTTTGCACCTCCGCCTTGCTTCTGAATAATTTCGTTCGACCTCGCTTCGAACTTAATTATGCAATTGGCTCCAGTGCTTCAACATCGCTTAAGGCACCGCAAGGGGGCTGCTATGTGGTTTCCGTATCGGGCGCGGCGTCGGGTTCTACGGTAGTTTCCGCTCCTGCCGTGTTTTCTGCTTCAGTTGTTGTGTTTGCGGCGTTTTCTTCGGAGCTTTCTCCAGAGGTGTCGGCTTCTTCGTTGCCTTCGTTTTTTTCGACAGAGTTTTCCGCGTTGCCGTTTTCACCTTCATTGTTATTATCATTATTATTGTTTTCGGAATTTTCTCCGTTTTCTCCGTAGCCGTTCTCCTCCACCTCTTCTTTTTTGAATACTTCGAATGTGACGACGCTGTCACCTTTGCCGAGCCGCATCAGTCGTACGCCCATTGTACTGCGGCCTACCGTTTCCGAGATGTCCGCTACCTTCTGCCTGATGACGATGCCTTTTGCCGAGATCATCATGAGTTCTTCGTCGATGTCCGCGACGGCGATGCCGATGACGTTGCCGTTGCGCTCCGAGGCTTTGATCGTGAGGATGCCTTTGCCGCCGCGTTTCTGCGTGCGGTACTGGCTGAGCAAAGTGCGTTTGCCGTATCCTTTTTCGCAGACGACAAGCAGCGAGGCGTCGTCGTTGACAATGCCCGCGCCGACGACTTCGTTGTCCGGGCCGAGCCTTATGCCGCGCACACCGGCGGCGGCGCGTCCCATGAAGCGCACATCGGATTCGTGGAACCTGATGCTAAGTCCTGTTTTTGTGGCGAGGATGATGTCCTGCGCACCATCTGTCATGAGCACATAGCGAAGCTGATCGTCCTGTCTGAGTGTCAGAGCGCGGATGCCGCCTTTGCGCGATGTGTCGAACGCTCTGAGCACTGTTTTTTTCACTATGCCGAATTTCGTAACCATAAGCAGGTAATGGTCTTCGGCAAATTCAGTGATGGGGATTGTCGCGGTGATCCATTCGCCCTCGTTGAGCTGTAGCAGGTTGACGATGGGGATGCCCTTGGCGGTGCGGCTCGCCTGCGGTATCTGGTAGCCCTTCATGCGGTATACCTGGCCGCGATTCGAGAAGAAGAGTATGTAATCGTGGCTGGAAGTGACAAAGAGGTGCCGTATGATGTCGTCGGCTTTCTGTGTCGAGCCGATGATGCCGCGTCCGCCGCGCCCCTGGCTGCGGTAGGTGTCTACCGGCAGGCGTTTGATGTAGCCCGCGCGCGTGACGGTGATGACGACTTCTTCGCGCTGGATGAGGTCTTCGATGTCGAAGTCGGCCGAGCCCGCGGCGATCTCCGTGCGTCGCTCGTCGCCGTATTTCGCTTTCATCTCGACGAGTTCTTCCTTTATTATCGTGTCGATGCGGTGCGGATTCGCCAGTATGTCTTCGAACTCGGCGATCTGCTCGAGCAGTTTTTCAAGTTCGTCTAGCAGCGACTGCTGTTCCAGTCCGGTAAGTTTCTGTAGTCTCATGTCAAGTATGGCCTGCGCCTGGATTTCGGATAGTTCAAAGCGTGCTATGAGTGCCGCACGTGCAGTGGGGCCGTCGTTGCTTTTCTTTATGATTGCGATAACTTCGTCGATATTTTCCAGAGCTATGTGGAGTCCTTCGAGTATGTGGGCGCGTGCTTTCGCCTTTTTCAGTTCGAATTCCGTGCGTCGACGCACCACCACGCGGCGGTGTTCGATGAATTTCCACAACATTTCTTTTAACGTGTGAACAACGGGTTTGTTATTGTCGAGCGCAAGCATGATTATGCTGAAAGTATTCTGTAATTGAGTGTGTTTGTAGAGCAGGTTCTGGACAACGTATGGGTTTGCGTCTCTTTTCAGTTCGATGACCACCCGGATGCCCTCTCGTGACGATTCATCGCGGATGTCGGTGATGCCCTCGATCTTCTTGTTGCGCACAAGGTCCGCCATGCTTTCGATCATATTGGACTTGTTGACCATATAGGGCATTTCGGTCACAATGAGCCGCTCGCGACCGTTTTTCTGTGTTTCGACCACGACCCTGCCCCGCACCGTAACTTTCCCTCTGCCGGTTTCATAGGCGTCTCGCAGGCCCTGCTTTCCGAGAATCTCGCCGCCGGTCGGGAAATCCGGACCCTTGATGTCCGCCATCAGATCGGCAACTTCCGTCGTCTCCGGATTGTCGATAAACTTCACTGTCGCGTCGATTACTTCGTTCATATTGTGAGGTGGAATGCTGGTGGCCATCCCCACGGCAATGCCCGAAGAGCCGTTGAGCAGCAGGTTCGGCAGTTTATTCGGCAGCACCGTCGGTTCTTTTTCAGTGGAATCATAATTATCCGCGAAATCGACAGTGTCCATTTTTATGTCGGCCAGAAGGTCTATGGCGGGCTTGGCCATTCGCGCTTCCGTATACCGCATGGCCGCCGCGTTGTCGCCGTCGATGGAACCGAAGTTGCCGTGTCCGTCGACAAGTGGATAGCGCATGTTGAAATCCTGCGCGAGACGCACCAGCGTATCGTATATGGCCGTGTCGCCGTGGGGATGGAAACGCCCCATGACATCTCCGACGATCTTGGCACATTTCCTGTGTGCCTTCTCCGGAGTGAGTCCCAGGTCGCCCATAGTATAGAGAATCCGCCTGTGAACCGGTTTTAACCCGTCCCGAACATCGGGAAGCGCGCGCCCTACGATCACGCTCATCGCGTAATCTATGTATGACTCCTTCATCTGTTTTTCTATTCGAACATCAAAAGTCTGTGTCGTGCCTGTGTTTTCCGTATTACTCATTTTTCGTATCTCCAGTTCGTGTTACAATCGGCGGTTTTTGCGACTTTTTACATTATTCCGGATAAATCTGGATTCCAACCCGTTTCAAGCCTGTGATATTACTTCCTCATACATCCAGATTTTTGACTTTATCGTAATATTCCTGGATAAACTCGCGGCGTGGCTCAACCTGGTTGCCCATCAGTTTCTCAAAAATGTCGTCCACATCATCCGCGACTACCACCGGTTCGCCGTTCTGCATTGCCTGGGCCTCTTCAAGCACGTCCTCGGGCCGTTGCCTGCGCTTCATTTTTATTCTGATAAGCTTCCGGTCTTCCATGTTCATCGTGGTTTCCCATAGCTGAACGGGGTCCATCTCGCCGAGCCCTTTATAGCGCTGTATGGTGATGCCCCTGTTGCCCATAGCCTGATATTTCGACTGCATTTCAGCATCGGAAAACGCGTAATCCACTTTGCGGCCTTTGCGCAACTGGTAAAGCGGCGGACAGGCCAGGTATACCTTTTCGTCCTCGATGAGTTCGGGCATGTAATTGTAGAAAAACGTCAGCAGAAGCGTCATTATGTGTGCGCCGTCCACGTCGGCGTCCGTCATGATAATAATCTTGTGGTAGCGGAGTTTTGAAATGTCGAACTCGTCGCCGATGCCCGCGCCGATGGCGGTTATCAGGGTGCGTATTTCCTCGTTTGCGAGACATTTGTCGATACGCGCCTTCTGCACGTTGAGAATCTTGCCCCTAAGCGGAAGGATCGCCTGGTAACGGCGGTCGCGCCCCTGTTTTGCACTGCCCCCGGCACTGTCGCCCTCGACGAGGTACAACTCACACTTTTCGGGGTTCTTTTCCGAGCAGTCGGCGAGTTTTCCCGGCAGATGGCCGCCCTCGAGAACGCTTTTGCGACGGGTCAGTTCCCTCGCTTTGCGTGCCGCCTCTCGGGCGTGGGACGCAAGCGTCGCCGCCGCCACTATCCGCTTTGCGATGCTCGGATTTTCCATTAGAAAAAATCCGAAAGCTTCGGAGAATGAGGAATCGACGATCCCCTTGACTTCACTGTTGCCGAGCTGTGTTTTCGTCTGCCCCTCGAATTGCGGATCGAGGATTTTTACACTGATTACGGCGCAGCAGCCTTCGCGCACGTCGTCGCCTGTGAGCTTTTCGCCGTTTTTCAGCAATTTGTTTTTGCGGGCATATTCGTTGATTGTCCTCGTGAGACCCATTTTAAATCCCACAAGATGTGTGCCGCCCTCGATCGTATTGATATTGTTGCAGAATGTAAGAATATTTTCTTTGAACCCGTTAAAATACTGAAGCGCTATCTCTACCTCGACATCGTCCCGGTTCGCATCCATGTAGAACGGGCGGGGATGCAGGATTTCCTTATTTTTATTAAGCATCAGGACAAACTCTTCGAGCCCGCCGTCGTACTTATATTCAACTTTGTTTTCGCGCCCCGCACGCTTATCCTCGAATATGATGAACATTCCCCGGTTGAGATAAGCAAGTTCGCGGAGGCGCTTCGCAAGAACATCAAACGAGAAGTCGGTAGTGGTAAATATCTCCGGATCGGGCTTGAATGATATTGTGGTGCCTGTACCTGAAACTTCACCGAGCACTTTGAGGTCTTCGGTGAATTCTCCACGTATATACTTCTGGTAATAGCGTTTTCCGTCGCGGTGTATCTCGACGGTACACCACTCGCTGAGCGCGTTGACAACGGAAATGCCGACCCCGTGCAGGCCGCCGGATACTTTATAGCCGCCACCTCCGAACTTTCCACCGGCGTGAAGTTTTGTCATGACCACCTCGACCGCAGGCCGCCCCGTCTGGGGATGCAGGTCCACCGGGATGCCGCGGCCATCGTCCACAACCGTTACACTCCCGTCATTGTTCAGAGTGATCGCAGCATGTGTGCAGTAGCCGCCCATCGCCTCGTCGATGCAGTTGTCCACTGCTTCATACACAAGATGGTGCAGCCCGCGCGCGCTTGTGCTGCCGATATACATCGCCGGCCTGAGGCGCACCGCTTCGAGCCCCTCGAGCACTTGTATCTGCTCCGCTGTGTAGGTGACATTTTCCTGACTTTCTTTTTCCACTGCCATAATCTTTCCTCCAGCCCATACCGCAGATCATTCGACCCCGGCTGCTGTTTCGCTACTACAGTTCCAGCTCGAGCTGTTTTTCTTTTCTTCTGATTTTTTTCGCCGCCTGAATATCCTTTAACGTCCATATTCTGTAGTTGTTCTTGTTTCGCTCGACATCACTGATCTTGCCAAGGCGTATCCAGTTCAGAAGCGTATTCTTGTGGACTCTCAACATGTTGGCGGCCTGCTGCGTTGTGAACGATTTATCCGTGAAACCTTCCATGAAAATTGATATACCCGCTTTCCTTTCTTTGTATTTATGGGTAATTTGTTGGCATATAAACAAGTATACTTAAGTGTATGTAATCTGTTTGAGCCAATTGCAAAATTCTGATTCGGCTACGGTCGGCTGCAATTGGCAACAGCTGCGTTGTCGGCACAAAATCATCCTCGACGTACTTTACAAGTACGCCTGCGGGGATTTTGCACCTCCGCCTTGCTTCCGACCAATTTCGCTCGACCTCGCTTCGAACATGATTTTGCAACTGGCTCGTTTGTTTTTCATATTTCGTTTTTTCACTGTTTGTCCACACACAAGATTATATATTTTTGCTTGGTAGTATGTCAACATCACTAGAGTATAATATATAATAACTAGTATGTATGTAAAACCTGCAATCGCGCAAGATGTGTGTGGCGGGGGCACCGTACCTCGGCCTGATCATATTTCTCGCGAAAATGGTTATTGCGCATTCTCCCGATTTTTGGCTCGCATTGGTGAAATATGCGGGTTAGAATGATACTATATCACTGGAGGAGATTTTATATGAAAACGCACCTGATGATACCGGCTCTGATTATTGCGATTGTTGCGGCTGTTGCCGTTGGTGGTTGTGTGGACAGCGGCAAGCAAGGGGAAATGACGAAAGAAGAACTTGCGAAGATGGTAAAGGAGTTCCCGAAGAAAGACATCCACCTGATATGTCCGCCGAAGCAGGGTGGCCTGTCGGATTTCATCACACGGACACTGGCACGCTACACGGAAGAGGAAACCGGCGCGAACGTCGTTGTGGAAAACAGACCCGGCAACGCGGGCGCAACCGGGATGCGCTTCGGCGCACATGCGGCCCCCGACGGCTATACGGTGACTTATGTTACTGTTGAGAGCACAATTCTCAAGCACAGGACGGATATTGATGAAACCGTATCTTACAAGGATTTCGACCTTCTTGCCAGGCTGAACTACGGGCCGGCGTCGCTTTCAGTCAAGGCGGACTCGCCGTGGAAATCGTTCGAGGATTTCGTGAATCACTCGAAAAGCCACAACGGCGAGGTAAACATCGGGACATCGGGACAATATTCAATATGGCACCTTGCAGCGGCTGTTATGGCCGATTCTCTTGGTGTGGACTACAGCTATGTGCCTTATGACGGCGCGGCACCCTCTGTTCAGGATCTCCTGGGCGGCCATTTGGACGCTGTTGTATCGAGTCCATCGGAAGTATTCACTTTCGTCAAGGCCGGCCAGCTCAGGCTGCTCGCTGTCTTCGGCGACAAACGGGTCGGCGAGTTCCCCGATGTACCCACTGCGAAGGAGCTGGGTTACGATATAAACGTCGGAGCATGGGGCGGGCTCGGTGTGCCGATCGGCACTCCGGAAGAAATTCAGCAGAAACTCATCGACATGTTCTCGAAAGGTTTCAATAACGCCGAATTCCAGCAGAAAAGCAGCGAACGCGGCGCGGGCCTCAACTGGCTCGGGGCGGCGGAATTTTCCTCGTTTGCTGCAAATCAGGACGAAATATTCGCGCGCATCCTGAAAAATATTGAAATGTAACGCTGTTGAGCCATTCGCAAAATTATGATTCAACTGCGGTCGGCTGCTATTGTCCATAGCTGCGTTGTCGGCGCGAAATCGTCCTCGACGTACTCTACAAGTACGCCTGCGAGGATTTTACACCTCCGCCTTGCTCTGAACAATTTCGCTCGACCTCGCTACGAACATAATTT
>JAJRTR010000056.1 GCA_024278215.1 bacterium | reverse complement strand
GAAATCGCGACGGTAGAGAATCTCCATACTGAGTATGGCACCGCCGAGAGGCGCTTTGAATATCGCGCCGATCCCCGCGCCGATCCCCACCGCCATAGCCAACCGCCGGTCATGCGGCTTAAGTCTGAAAAGGTCTGCGAGTGCGGACCCCACGCCCGCGGCTATCTGGGCTGTCGGACCCTCACGCCCGGCGCTACCGCCTGAACCTATTGTTATCGCGGAAGCAATAACCTTGACAATCGGAACGCGCCGCCTGATGAAACCACCCTTATTGTGAAAAGAATCTATAGCGGAATCCGTGCCGTGTCCTTCAGCCTCCGGCGCAAACGAATATACTATGAGTCCGCTTGCCAGACCGCCCAGGCCCGTGATGATCGGGAACAGCCATGGCCGGGCTATTGCCGTCAGTATGGTCGGACCTTCCCCTGCCGGCGCAGGTGGCTTATAGCCCGCACCGGCTACCATCAGGAGATCGGAGACTTCTCTGATAGCCCAGAAAAAAAGTATTGCACCCAGTCCGGCTGCTATTCCTATAAGGATACTCAATCCGATCCATTTTCTCACATAGTTCGAGGACACCTTGTTAATCGCAGATAAAATGCTGTCTTTCATAAATGTTGCAACCTGTTATTTACCTTTCAACAATATTATCATGTATTCACATACCCGCCGAATAGAATAGGACCAAACAAGAAAAAATACCAGCTTTACATATAATGTTACGAAGTGCCCATCGACGGAAACATCTTTCGCCACAGACTGAACTCTGTGGGAATTATTCGCTTCGATCGGGACGGCAACTATTTTTGCTTGTAGATATTGTCCTCGGAACAGGAATCAATCCGTGCGAAGCGAATAATATCGTTTTTCAGAAACACACAAGGTTTTTCTTGTAAATGCAGCTGTGAATTGTTTCTCATTCCCCGTTTTTCTGAGATTTTTCGTGCATGATCTCGGCCGGCACCGTGGAGATGGGCAGCAGGATTGAAAAGGACGTCCCTTCGCCGACTTTGCTTTCCACCCGGATGGCGCCCCCGTGTTTTCTGATGATACCCATGGAAACGGAAAGTCCCAGCCCGGTTCCCTTGCCGGTAGGTTTGGTGGTGAAGAACGGGTCGAATATGGAGCCTATCAAATGCTCGGGGATACCTTTCCCCGTATCACTTATTCTTACTTCCAGAAAGGAGGCCTCGAAGGATGAGTTCGATACGTTTATTATGAGTTTCCCGCCCTCGGGCATTGCGTCGATCGCGTTCATAATCAGGTTGAAGAAAACCTGGCTGAGGTGCTGTTTGTCACCGTGAACGGGAGACAGGTTGTGTGCAATGTCCAGTTGCGGCTTCACGTTGTGGAGCTTCAACTGGTTGCCGACCAGCGCGAGAGTTTCACGAATAATCTGTCCGACATCGAGCAATTCCGGTTCGATCTCGCTTTCCCGGGCGAAATCGAGGAGGTTGCTGACGATTTTCCGCGCTCTTTCCGCCTGGCTCACCAGGTCGGACACCATGTCGAGTCGTTCTTCGTCGGAGAGTTCGCTGTAATCCTCCTTCAGCATTTCCGAGGTGAGCATGATATTGTTTATCGGGTTGTTCAGTTCGTGGGCTACGCCTGCGGTGAGTGTGCCCACCGCGCGGAGTTTATGTGAGCGCACCAGGATTTCATGGCGGTGCATGAGCTGGCTCATCATGCTGTTCATGGCCACCGCGAGGTTGGTGAACTCGTCGCGGAAGCGGCGATGTGGCATGATGGGGGTGAAATCGCCGTTCGCCACACGCTGGGTGGCTTCCATGAGTCGGTTGAGGCGGCGGATAATGTGCCGGGCAAGGAAATTGGTCTCGTAGAGCATAAGCAGAAAAATGATAATCGAAAAGACGACGGGAGCCATTTTGGCGACACGTATCATGTCATTGACTTTGTCGCGCTCTTTGCGTGACATGTCGATTGCGAACGATAGCATCTCCGTGCCGTGCGAGCGAAGCTCTTCGGCTATTTCCTTGTATTCGGGTAGTTCGGAGGATTCCTGATCAATGCTGAGTGTATTTATTTTAATGACGAGTTTCTTGTATTTACTAAGATGGCTCTCCATCGTTCGCATGTTTTTTTCGCCGACTACCGAGACCAGCTCGCTTCTGGCGGAGTCCAGAAGCTGATCGGCGATGTCTATATGCTCCAGGACATTGGAAATGTCGGAACCGTACAGAAAGAAATTTTTCTCGTACCGGCGGGCCTGTTGTATCTCATTTGTGAATAGATCGGCAACTTCCAGGAAAATCAATTTGCGCTCCATGTGATTGAGGGCGATGTACGCGGTGATGGTGATGCCCACGCTCAAGGCGAAAAACAACAGGAATCCCAGCGCCAGACGAGCGCGGATACTGAATCCGGGCCGCTCGAGGAGCGCCCTGAGTATTTTCGTTTCGGAATCGTCTTTCAACAGGGCGGTCTTCACGTCTGTGTTCTCTGAAAGGAAATACGGTGAATCCTTCAATATTGCGTCGTCGTTGCCATCGTTTTGTCTGTTGGTCTTCATAATCGTCGGATCTCCATGTATTGGCGCGGGTTATGGTCAGCGTAAAAACGATAGAAGTGTAGGGCAGGCAGCCTTGTCGCGGATATGGTTCAGCCCTGATCCCGTCCTGAAACAGGATTGAATTTCGCTGCTTTTCCATGAACGAACCTAACAATATCATAAAGAGAGACGCCCTGTGCGGATTCGCTTGAGAGGTCGACCGGATCGGTATGTTTCGACTTGAATATCAGCTCGGAAAGTGTGCCGGGCACACTGGAAAAACCGTCATTGTCGCCTCTGGCGTCAGGGGCGTCATCCGTTTCGGGCGCTGAGGCGGCGAAGACAGAGCGGTGCGCGGCATCCAGTACGATATGCGTACCGGGCGGGAGTTTTTCCGTTGCATTGTCCACCCCGAACAGGCATGGAAGCCCATATTCCTGCACACGCGAAGCTATGCGTCCCGTATGATCGCTTTGTTCGGCGATCAAGCCGGCGAGGTAAGGCAGAACCTCGACAATTCCCGAATGAAGTTTCTTCACAACCAGTATCGCGCCCGACGGCGTCTCGATCAAAGCGGCATCGCTGCCGGGAGTGAACACGGGGCCGGTCGTCCAGCCGGGGAAGATCGTATCGCCGCCCTCTGTCAGCAACTCGGCTTGTTCCGGTCTGCCGCCACTCCGGTCGCGCCGCCGCGGCAGCAGAAGGCACCGCGACTGCACAATCCAGTACTTGTTTTGTCGATCCACTACCCACTCGATATCCTGCGGAGCGCCAAGGTGTTTTTCTATCGCAAGGCCGAGTTGCGCCAGATCGGATATCTCGTTTTCCGACAACGACGGCGCGCCGCTCCTGGCCGTTGCGAGTTGCTCTTTGCCGGTCAGCCCATCGGCGCCGGGTACCACGGCGGTTTGCTTTTCGGCTACATAGCTTTTAATTATCCGCCCCGGTGCCGAACGGCTGACAATAAATGTATCGGGGTCGGCACGCCCGCTTAACAGGTCCGCGGCGAGCCCCCACACGGAGTTCAGAATCATGCGATCCGACGAACTGTCGCCGGGGTCACTCGTGTAGAGCACTCCAGCGGAACGGGCGTCGATCATGGGCATAAACAAAACCGCCATAGGCGTATCGGTTTCACTGAAGCCGCCGGCCAGACGATAATAAACAGCCCGATCAGTGAAACGGCTCGCGATGACTTTCCGGTATGCGTCGGGCAGGCTGTCGCCCGCGACATTGAGGAAGCTGTCGAACTGCCCGGCAAAGGTCGCTCGCCCGCCTTCGCCGATGCCGCTCGAGCGCACGGCCCATCGGCTGTCCCGACCGGCGGTTTTCTCGCTCCACTCGCGTATCTCCGCCGTTATGCGTTCAGGGACAGCGGCTTCTTCCATCAACTTCCTGATGGCGCGGGTACGGATGTGGAACAGGTCCCGATTGGCGATTACATCCAGGTCTTTAAGTAGCGTATGAATTTTCTCTTCCAATTCGTTTTCATCAATAAACAGTCGATAGGCCGCAGTGGTAACAACAAAACCGGGAGACACGTTCCCGGGGAAGTTTTTTTTCAGGTTGAAAAGTTTTGCGGACTTGTCGCCGATAAGTTTTTCATCGACAGTGTCCGCTTCAGCCGGTGAAACGACCAGGACAGAGCCTTCTCGGGATTCGAGAGACTTAAAATATGCGCGTACAGCGTTTTCCACCTGCTGATGCGCCGCATATAGGAACTGATACTTATCTCCGGTTAAAAAATTGAGGTTTTCAGTAAGGAGCAGCGTTCTTTCGAGAATTTGCAGAATATATTGCCGCATACGGGAACTGTACGGAGGGAAATAGCGGATTTCGGATTCCAGATTCTCGATGTCCCGGCGCAGAAGTCCGCTCATGTTCAGAATGCTTCTTTTCACCTCGCTTCTGCGCCGCATCGCATCGGCATTGTAGAAATCGGTATGAACCATCCTTCGGTAAAAAATCGACATCCAGATTCTCCTCAATGACAACAACCGGGTGTGTTCTTTGTATCTTATTTATCCTGCATGTGTATTGCAACGTTCCCACCATTCCCGTTGGGAACATTGGGAAAAGCGCAAAAACAACCGGGCTCAATTATGCAATTATCCCGGCCTGACCCAATTATTTTTCGCTTTTGAGTTCCTTGGCGGCTTTTGCGATGACCGCGCGCAGATCGTTGGGTTTGAAGGGTTTGGCAATAAAGTCGAAAGCGCCTTTGGCGAGCGCTTCACGCGCCATTTCGACCGTTGCGTAACCGGTGATAATAATGACCCTGGTCCGGCTCGATCTTGCGAGAACATGTTCGAGCACCTGTATCCCGTCGATCTCATCCATCCTGATGTCCGTGACTACTATATCGAACTCTTCCTGGTCGATCCTTTTGAGGGCATCGGTCGGATTATCAAAAGTTTCAACCTCGTAGCCGCTTTTTTCGAGGGCCGGTTTGAGACGCTTACAAACTATTGATTCGTCATCCAATATCAGAGTTCGCAATTTATTACTCATAAAAGACATCTCCTTATTGTTGTTTCAGGAATACTTCTATTTCTTTTTCGACAGGCATACCGGCATGTACTTGCATATCCTGATTCTCGGCGTAGCCCAGCATCCTGCCTATTATAGTCAATAGCCGCGCGGTTTCTGTTGCCGGCATGACATATCTCCATACGGTAATTCCATCATCGCTGCGAAAAGTGCGAAAATCGAATTTCTCAAGGATCCCCTTCAGCCACAGAATCCGGCGCTCGCTCCTGTCTTCTGCGTACAAACGGTCGGAAATGTGCACGTAGATGTAATTGTATTCGTCGTCGCCGCACTGGTACGCATCCAGAATATAAGTGCGCGCGCCTGTCGCCAGGTTCAGATGGAGACGTTCCGCCGAGATCGCGGCAAGTCCGAAAGCGGCAGGATTGCGATTCGCCGCTTCCGCGCCGGACAGTCCTTCCCACAGGGCACGAAACAGCGGCGACCTGACCGCATCCATTTCAATGATTTTATTCCCTGATGCTCCCGCGGGTTCGATGCCGTCTCCGAGGTCGATCAGGTGAAGTTTCAGCCCCGGGCCGCTTTCAATGTGTGGAGCTGATTTGAGTAATCCCGCCCTTATCGACTCGATCGCATGTGTCATTTCGCGACTGGTTACGTCCATGCAGAAACGGATGATGTTGTCGAGAGTTTCGCGGTCCCTGAGTTTTGTCCTGCTCGATCCGGCGCCTACAACTCCGCCGGAGGATATGCGGTGCAGCATGAACCGCAATAGATTATATTCTTTCTCATTTTCAAGATTTAAGTATTCCTGGAGCTGGTAGTGGAGCAGTTCGCTGACTTCGCCCATATAGACGACATTATCATCGGCGTCCACGGTTACAGTGTCGCCGGGCTTGAGGCGCCGTGAGGCATCGCCCAGTCCCACAATGGTCGGGACATGGAATTCGCGGGCGAGCGATGCGGCATGTCCGGTAGGCGCGCCGGTGTCGGCGAGTATTGCCGCTGCCCGCGACAATACGAGCATAAGGTCCATTACTGGCTCGAACTTCTCGATCACAATCACGCCGTTCTCCGGCAGGTTTTCGAGGTCCTGCCTTCCGGAGATCAGGTGGACGCTGCCGCACGCTATGCCGGGGCAGGCGACTTTGCCCGCCTGGTCATACAGCGACTCGTGGCGTGCGACTGCCTCGGCCAGCTCTCCCGGCGGAATGCTGTGCTCCACATCCAGTATGAGAGGTTTTGATTGTATAATGTAGGTGTCTTTTTTCTTATCCTGCACCCATACGATCTCCTGCGGGCCTTTGAAATAACGCTCAATCCGCATCGCCTTTTCCGCGAGGCCTGAGATGTCGCGCCGTGCGAGTCGGGTTTTAGATGTTTCTTCTTCCGGATATGTTTCGACGTTGTAGGGAGGTCTGCGGGATGCCTCGTATGCCGCGTCGGGCGCGCCGTTCGATAATGTTTCTATGCGGATATTTCCGTTATGGGGGGTGTCGGGACTGACGGTGTAGATGCTGCCTTCGATCTCGGCGTTTATCATTCTGGATACGGCTACCGCCACATCACATTTGGGATCGAGTCCCAGCTTGATGCGGTTCTCAACCGCCTGTCCGCCATACATAGCGGCCAACACCGCTTTGTAAGCATTCAGGACATCGCCGGGACCGACCGCTTCCACGGCACAGAGGTTGCCTGCCGAATGTTTATTATATTCCTCACCCAGCGCGGCGCCCCTGAGAATGAATCTGTGTGGTGGTTCGTATATTTCGCACAGCCGGCGCACAGCCGTCTCGATGTCGCCCGCGAGATCGGGCGGGAGGGTTGCAACGCGCATTTTGCCGCGCAACTCCTCCATAACCTTTGTAGGCCGCGCATCTGCAAGGTTCATGAGCGGTTCGAGCCCGTTGTAATCAACAAACATGGAAAAAGCGGAGAATGAAATAACGAAACCCTCCGGCACGAGCAGACCCAATCGCTGTTTTATTTCGGCAAGGCGGGTGAAAATACCGCCGACCTGGTGGTAGTGGTCAAGTTCATCAATGTCGGAAAGCGAGATAACCAGGTCGCCGGATTTTATCTGTGGCTGCCACGCGAGAATACGCCTGAGATTCGATTTCATCCTGTCAAGTTTGAAAAAAAGGTCACTGTATTGATAACCGGACATCATGTTCATGTCGTGCACGATTTCGCCGGCAAGGCTGAAAGCGTTCTCGAGGAGAGACGAGAGATACTGTTTGTCGATGACATACTCGCCGCCCAGTTTTTCAATCGCGTCATTTATCAGGTTGTTGAACTTCTTATAGTTCTCCTGCACATGATGAAACCTGGCGCATTTCAGCCTCAAAATCGTATTCGGATCAAGTTTAGGCTGCGTGCCTGATAGTTTCCGCCACCAGTTCATAGATTGCTCTTTCTCCAGGTTTCGTCGCGGGGCTCTGTCGCGCTGAAGGCGACAGGTTGTTGTCGCTTACGAGCGTAAATAAATGAGATGGCCCCTGTCGAAGCGCCGCTGTATCATTCTGAAGCGCAGGTTCCGTTGATATTGTATCAAACACTGCGTTTTTCGGCAGTTGTTGCGAAAAACATTTATGGTGAAAGCCGGTGCTTTCAACTGCCCGCGGCCTTCACACCGGCAGCTTCCATCCGCTGTTTCATAGTGCTGGTTGCCTTGAGTGTGGCATAGGTGCGGTTTCGCTGGCGGTAGGCCTTGACGACGTAAAATAAAATAACGAGCGTGCCCGTGATTCCACTGATGAACAGCAGCGCCTTGCTGGCCTGGTTGAAGTAAATATCATAGCCGGGGTTGATATTCAGCCAACCCAACTGGCGCATATACATGGGTATGGCGATACCGCGGCTGAAAACACATAGAATAATGATCATTCCGGTAACGATACGAATGATTACCTCTTTGACAACTTTTGTGCCGTATGCGCCGAAATAAATACCGATAAGTGAGCCGAGATACATCAGCATAGTCAGACGGATATCCACATAACCCTCGTATGCGTAATTGAGAGCGCCGAAACCGCCCATAAACATGGCGAGATACAGTTCGGTGCCGGCGGCGACCTGCGTGGGGAGCCCGAAGACATAGATCATGGCGGGAACACCGATGAATCCGCCGACTCCGATGGTGCCCGCAAGGTAGCCTGTGGCAAGCCCGACAATCATGAGTATCCACAGCGAAATCTTTACGTCCGCCACCGGGAAATTGATCATCGGCGGAAGATAAAGCCTTGAAAAGAACTCGACCAGCTTGGTGGAGGGCCCACCCTCGGAATCATCGGAACCGCCGGATGAAAAAGCGTCCTTGAGCATCGACACGGCGACAAAAAACAAAATGGTGACAAACACAAGGCTGATATAGAGATCGGACGCCGCGCCCCCGCCTACCCCGTGGCTGCCGCCGCCGCCCTTGAACAACATGCTGTTGATCCAGACAGCGATCCTGATGCCGACGAATGACGTCACCAGGAGATAACCACCTAATTTCTTGTCCACGTGCCCCATTTCCCCGTGCTTCTTAGAGCCCATCATCGCTTTGCCGAACTTGTGCGTGATGTTGCTGCCCACGGCCACGATTCCGGGCACGCCCAGGTTCATCATGCCGGGAGTCATAAAAAACGCGCCCCCACTACCGATGAATCCGCTCAGCACTCCTCCGACAAAGCCCAGTACTACTACTTGAGCGGCATTTGAGAAATGCAGTGAAATAAACAATCCGCCTAACTCTCCCAACATTATCCTGTTCCTCCGTATACTTGTTCTTTAACTCCGGACCGTGTCCCCGGAAAAATCGGTTGTTTCTATGAAAACGCAAAGGTTCAATTATACTATTCGATCCGCAGGAGTTTCAGAAACAGACTGCTCGCTGTGCCGTAGACATAAGCAACAACAGGCACAAAGACGAATACCGCGCCGGCGGAAAGAATTTTAGCCGTGGGGTTGTCGTCATGCAGGAATTCCAGAATCTGTGCCTGATGAGTGAATACGGTAAAATAAATCACTGCGGTGATGGTAAGATATGCGAGCATGTTGAGCAGTTGTCTTGTGCCGAAGAAGAATTGCTGCTTGAGTTCGTCCGCCATCACCACCGGCACTTTTATCTTTTCATTGAGAAGCCCGCACATCTCCTGGGCCATACGCACCTGGGCCGCGTGCCCCTTGGAGAGAAATACATCGCCGACGACAAGCAGATTATATTCCACAGAATGATCTATCGCTTTTACCAGCCTGCGAGGAGTCGTTCGCACCGAACGCCCGCCACCGGACCGGCCCAGCCTGGCAAGCTCGGTCAGTGTCCTGTTCAGTCCGCCGTCGTCCTCCCGCTCGACCTGCTCATCATCATCGTCCTCGATTCCGCCGTTATACGCGCCTTTTTTTCGCCCGCCGCCGGTTCCACTTTTAAGTTCAGCCGCATCCGGAGCGCCCGTCACCTGTATTGTCTCGTCCTGCTCGTTTCCCTCGCTCGGCACGAGGCGCAACAGCTCGACCGCGGAGTCCCATTTCTGAGCCAGGCTGAATATATTCTTGAACGATTCCGATTCCGGGTCATACTTCTCCTGAATCCATAAGATGTTGGATTGCGCCATCGTGCATACGACATCTTTCACCCCGTCGAGCTTTTTGAGAACTTCCGGTATCTTGTCCGCCGCCTCCGCCTGCTGCAACTGGTACACCACGGACACTGTGCCGTTGTCGGCCCGGACAGCGAGCCGGGCGTTATAGGTCGATTCATCCTCGGCCAGCGCCAGACGCGCCCTCGCCGCAAGAAGCTGGTCCGCTATAGCTTTCCTCGACGCCGGTGTTATCTGGAACTCGGGCAATTCCGCAAGTGCACATAATGCGGTCGCCGCATTCCAGGCGTGCATCTGCTCGAGGTTGAGAATCACATCATACTGAGAGGCCTCTTCCCATTCCACCCCGTAATACATCCTCACCCATCGCCTGATATCTTCATCGACACTTTCGATATACGATTTGGCTTTTGCGCGGTTCAGATTCAGCCGGTTCATTACGTCATTGATCCTGAACTCCTTGTCGGCTACCACGCGGACTCGAAGCACGTGGCTGATGCCGGGCAGCAGAAGATGACCGGCGCGGCCATGATAAACCAATCCGCCGTTCGTCGCCGCACGCTCGAGCAGATATTTCGTGCTGAACGCCTGAAAAAGCTCTTTCTCTATCGCCAGGCGCTCGTTGAAGATGTGCGGCTTGAGTATCGCCGTCTCGAGTTTGCCCACGGCTACCCCGCTTTTTATCGCCTCCTCGATCATGTCTTCCCTGCTCACGCACTGGCAGCCGATATTTTCCGCCAGTGTCTCCGCAAGTTCTTTCCCTTTCGAATAACTACCTCTGCCTATACATATAATCTGCATCTCTCTATCCCTTTCACCGCAGGTTTCTTTACTGTTTTTCTGTGGTGCCGACCGCCGCCCGAATCAGAATTATGCAATCGGCTCTATGGAAATACCTTCTTTTCGCTCCTGCGCATCCGGTCCTTTCGGCGACACGAGCGGACACCCGAATTTATCCTTTATCCGGTCCAGCCAGTGATCTTCATGCCTTAACCTCTTTGTGTCCAGAACACTGTTGTCTCCGCCCCACACCACCGAATGAAGCACATGATCTTCGGCAAGGAACTTCAGCATTTCAGATGCCGGTTCCCCCACCCTGACTTCCCCGCGCACCTCAATGCCCTCTCTCTTTGCCGCCTCAAGAAACGGACTCAACAACCCCTCACCCAGCGTTCTCAATTCCTGCACCCGGATGTCGTCGGGCTTCTGCCCGCTCTGCTCGCTGAAAATCAGCACCAGAAACATAATGATGCTCGCGTTTACACGTTTTGCCAGCCCACATGCATACCTGACCGCCTCCGGCCTGATGTCGGGATTATCAAAAAGTGTAAGTATGCAACGTTCCGATGCCAACTCAATTCACCGCCTCGCTTTCTCTAAGCAAAACCCGTGCCAACTGTCATAATTGGCTTTGCATATTGCCTGCCAACGGCTGGGGTAGATGATATGATAATGCTGTTATTGCCAATAGGGGATAATGTGGTTTCGTCTAAAAAAAGTTTCAAGTTTTTTTTCAGGAGATTTTTTCCCGGTTTTTCAGACGAACTCCTTCAGAGATTCATCGTTGCAAAATACAACACTTAATCGAGCCGATCGCAGAATTATGTTTGCAGCCGACCACGGCAGAATCGGAATTTTGCAATCGGCTCAATCGCCTATTTCATAGTTTTTCAGCTTCCGGTATAAAGACGCCCTGTCGATTCCAAGAATTTTGGCGGCACGGGATTTGTTATGGCCGACCTGGTTCAAAACCCAGCGGATATACTCTTTTTCGATCTCTTTCATGCTTTTCATGCCGTGCTTTTCCGTATCATATCTGTATATCGCCACACCCTTGAGATCATCCGGCAGAACATCTGTATCTATCACATCCGTGCGGCACAGCGCGGCAGCCCTCTCTATAATATTCTCCAGTTCTCTCACATTGCCCGGATAATCGTACCCCTTCAATATTTTCATCGCCTCATCCGAAAACCCTTTCACCGGCTTATCCATCTGTTTTAGTATCTGCTCGAGGAGATAGGAGGCAAGGAGCGGTATGTCTTCCTTGTGCTCGGCCAGCGCGGGCATGTGGAGGTGGATCACATTGAGGCGATAATAAAGGTCCTCGCGGAATAAACCCTGGGCGACATGTTTTTTCAGGTCTTTGTTCGTCGCTGCGATAATTCGCACATCTATCGGAATGTGACGGTTTCCGCCGACACGGATCAACTCGCGTTCCTGGATTACGCGAAGCAGCTTGGCCTGCATCGGGACAGGCATTTCAGCCACTTCGTAGAAAAACACCGTGCCCCCGTCGGCGCTCTCGAGCAGCCCGGCACGCGACGATGTCGCCCCCGTGTAGGCATCCTTTTCATGTCCGAAAAGCTCGTTCGCCAGCAGCTCGTCGGTGAAAGACGCGCAGTTTATCGGCAGAAAGTGTTTCCCGGCCCTTCTGCTTTGCCTGTGTATGGCGGAGGCGACCAGTTCCTTGCCTGTCCCCGATTCACCTGTAATTATCACATTGGCATCCGTGGGTGCCACCTGTTCGATCAAATCCAATATCGAAAGAATTTTTCTGCTTTTGCCTATAATGTCATGCGTTTGAGCGCCGGACCGTATTTCCTCTTCCAGTTCTCTGACCTGGTTTCTCAACCTTGTCTTCTCCAGAGCCTGTGCCGCAAGGTGTCTGACTTCCTCAGCGCGAAAAGGTTTCTGAAGATAGTGATACGCACCTTTTTTCATCGCCCCGATAGCAGTCTCCACGGAGGCATAACCGGTAATGATGATAACCTCCGTGTCGCGGCATCTCTTTTTCGCTGCTTCAAGTACATCAAGACCACTGACGCCCTCCTCGAGAATCAGGTCGGCCAGGACCAGGTCGAAACTTTCCCTGCCAAGCTTCGCGACAGCCTCAGCACCGGAAGCTACGGAAGAAATCCGGCAGCCTTTGCGTTTTAATATCCTGGCCAGGTTTTTCCGTGCCACCTCATCGTCGTCCACTATCAGTAATCGCGCATTTTTTCTCATCTTCGGCTCAACTCGCACAATATTTTCATATCAATAATATCACAACTGTTGCAAAATACAACAGTGGCGATGCAAAATACCACATGCCATGCAAAGTCAAGGGGTTAAATGCCGGCATCTACGCTTCTTCGTAATCATCTCAAGGAGAGTCAATTTCGACGCCGCCAGGGGACGTTTCAGCGCGCGGTTCGACACTGTTGTACGCTCCAACAAATGCCGCACGGGCCGCAAGTTCACGGGCCTGGTAAACGTCTTTGCCGCTGGCGGCGAATCCGGTCATTCTATTGAATGTCGAGACTGCTTCATCGTAGCGGCGGGCATCGAGATATGCCGTGCCGAGTCGTTGTAAGAGATCGTATTTCGTTTCATTCAGGCCGGGGCTCAGTTTCAGGAATTTCTCCGTAAGCTCCGAAAACCGCTCAAGGTATCCGTCAATGTTCCTGAACGTATCTTTCCCGATACTCGCTGCCGCCTGCTGATAGATAATACCGAAATCAGGATCGAGCGCGGCGGCGGTTTCCAGCAATTTCCCGTATGCGGCATCTGAATATGCACGGTGCAGATACGCGCACAACAGAATCCTGTTCGTGCCCTTCCGGCGAGCGATTCTCAGTGCGATCTCCGTGTATTCAGGTTCATAAACCCCGTATTCGCTCAACGCTTCGAGAGCATCGGCGGCGGCGGCGAAATCGCCGAGTTTTGCGTATGCCCATGCTTCGAGAAGGTATGCCCGGCCCTTTGTGCCCGGCTGAATCTTTTCCGCGTTCGACGCCTGCCGCGCGGCGGCGGCCATTTTTTGATATTCTCCTGCCTCCCTGTGAGCCCGGGCTTTGCGTACAAGCCACTCCGGGTCGTTGTTCTTCGCATAATAGGCCCCGCACAACGCTGCCGCCTCGTCGTATTTCTTTTCCTCCCGCAGCGCGCCCACTTTCCGATATGGACTCTCTTCCTCCTTTTCGCGCGAGCCCACACGCGGACATCTCGTCTTGTAGAAAGCCGGAAAAGCCGTGTCGTCATACTTGTGTGCGACATATTTCAGCACATAGGGCCTGACTTCGATCCCGGCGAGCCAGTCGTACCATTCTTTATTCAACCCGCCCAGCGTTTTGCCGTATGCCTTTTGCGCATCGGTATGCGCGTAATATTTCTCATACTTTTCAGGACCGTACCTGTAGAGCAGGAATCCGACGAATCCACCGGCCATATCATAAGATTTCCACATCGTCGTCGCGCCGAAGCCTGCGTTGCTGATAGTCTGTGTTCCCGGCGCTATCACATGAGCCTGAAGCGCGGCGGCGTACTTTTCCTGCGAATCCGCCCCACGGAACAGGTCTTCTTCTACCGCCACAGCTATGCCTTCCACCGCGCCCATATTGTACGGTGTGCCGAAAATGCCGCTGCCGAATGCGCCCATCATGACGTGTGTGAGTTCGTGTTTCATAATCTCAGTGCCGACAGAACGTTTCTCGATATGGAGCGTCTGTTTCCAGGGCTGCGCGAAATAGAAGTCGCGCGCGCAGGTATGGCGTTCCATCTGGTCGCTGTCGCGGTAAAGATATATCTGCACTTTCCACGGCTGCTCCATATCAAGAGCGTCGCGAATCCGCAGCAGCCACCATTCGGTATATGCGGCGGCGCGGCGGCGTTCGTCGCGTGTCATAGCGCCCGGCGAGAAATGAATAACCGCGTTCCCCGTGTCGATCGTTTCGGACAGTTCGGCGTCGAGCGTCCTGCGCCCCGAGCCGAAACCTGTCTGGTCGGGCACGAAAACAACACATGCGACAAAAACGACCAGCGGAACGACCACGTTGCGCCAGCCGATGAAATGGTCCGTTTTTGAGAGTTCGCCGCCGCCGGGTCGCGCAAGGATCGCAAGCCCGATGAAGAAAACTGAAAAAAACATAATAAGAATTCGATATACATAGAAGGAATCGGGCACGACAAGCGCCCAGCCGTTGAAGCCGGTCATGGTGAAAGCGCCGATAATCAGGTTGTTCACAACCTGGTGCTGCCCGAGAAGGAACTCCATAAGTGTCGCGACCGCCGAGAGCAGGAAGTATGCCGCGAAAAGCAGGGTGGCCGTCCATCGTTTCGAGCAGCGGCGGCCAAGGAAAACGCCCACTGCTGTTGTGTGGATCAGGGTGGGAACGGCTATCCACGCGAAAATCGGGAAGCCGGTTCCGATATTGCATTTGTCGAAGAAGAACGTTTTTGCGGCGATAATCGACGCGAGCGACGCGAGCGACGCGAAACCCGCCGCAAGACTTAGCATATATGCCCTGTTGACCGAAAGCACAGCGGGCGCGGCGGCTGCATCGTCCGCCGTCCGCGTGGCTCTTCCCGCCGCGACCCCCAGTATGCACGCGACAACGGAAATGAAGATCGCTGCCGCCGCGCCGCTTTCATAACCGATGACGTTCAGCAGGGGCGTGGCGGCCATGAAGACACCGGCAACCGCCGATGCGGCTATGCACAGAAGAGACAGAAGCATAAACTTTTTTCCCATAAAATAATTATATCCTGAAATCGCGCCGGGAACAGCTTTCAGCCTGTAATGGACATGCGACGCGGCAGGACATAAGAGCCGCTTGCAAAATTATTTTCGCGGCGCGGTCGGCTGCGATTGGCTCATAAGTTTGTTTTTCTATACACCCACTGTTTTTTTTTGTATACTTTTACCGTCTTATGACCAGATCGCCTCAATATGGCCTTGCATTGCTGGTGCTCGCGGCTATGGCCGGACTGCTTTTTCTAACAGCGCCGGGCAACACCGTCAGGCCCGACTATAAAAGTGCGCCGGTTTTGTTCGAGCCGGTAGAGCCGCCGCCCAATCCTTTCCGCAAACAACTCTGGCTTAACGGTAAATGGCGGTTCCGCACCGGGCAGGATAACGGGTGGCATACAGTCGTGGTGCCTCATGCTTGGAATTCTATTCCCGGCCTCGAAAACTATGTGGGAAAATCACTGTACAGCCTCGAATTCGAGTTTCCCGACGACTGGCGTGACGGTCGCACATTCGTCTGTTTCGGCGGGCTCGCCGGTTACTCGGAGGTCCGCGTCAACGGGGAACTCGTATCCAGCGGTTTCTCGAGATACACGCCGCTCGAGATGGATATAACTGATTTTGTCGATTACGAGAAGAAGAGCGTCATCGAAGTTTCGCTCGACAACAGCAGGACAATCCCCGGTCTCGAGCCGCCCGGTGACGAAAAGAATTTCGGCGGCATCTACAGGGAAGCTTATCTCGAACTGCGAAAAGATCTGCGGTTCAGAGATGTTCGGGTTCAGACACTTTCCATTCGAGGCGCGACAGCGACGATAATCGTCTCGGCCGCGCTGGATTCCGACACCAGCTCGCAAGTCATGGTTTTCGGCAAGATACAGAATGCCGAAGGTGCACATGTCATGACGTTCGATGCCGGGATCACCTGGAACGAAGACGGTTCGGGCAATGTGACGTGGGAGGGCGATGTGTCGCCCGTAATCGCCTGGACACCCCGGACACCCGAACTGTATGTCGTGTCTCTTGTCGCCATCCGGCTTACAGGCACGGCAGACGGCATAGCCGCGAAATTCGGAATCGTGCAGGGCCGGAATGCCGCCGCCGGCAACCGTGGCTCGAACGATAATCCGCCGAAACTGCGGGGCGTGACATGGCGCGAGCAGATGCCCGGCGGCAGGGGGCCGGTCGTCAATGTCGACACCCTGAAAACCGATCTCGACAGAATCGAAACCGCCGGGTTCAACGCCGTTCGTTTCGCGCATCCGGTCCACCCGGCGATGCTGGACGAATGCGACCGGCGCGGACTGTTCGTTGTCGAGGAATTCCCGGTACCGGCATACGAATGGCTCGGCGCGGGCGGCAGCTACGTCGATGAGGTCGAGGACCGGATACGGCGCATGATCCTGCGCGACAGGAACCGGCCTTCGATTGTCGCCTGGGGGCTCTCAGTCGCTCCGGGCGATGCCGGCAACCTGTCTTTCGGCACTACAGCACGCCTCACGGAACTCATCCGCTCACTGGACGGCACCAGACCCGTCTATATCGCCGCGCGGGGCACCGGCTACATATCTCACCCGGCAAGTGATTTCAATACGATAAACATGTTCGGAAAAAGTGCGCGGGCTCAGGAAAAATCAGTCGGCGGAATCTCGAGGGAATATGCGCCGGGCGCGAAACAGACTATCGTCGTGGACTACGGCGCGCAGGGTATACCCGGAAACACCGGTGAGATAAATATCAAAGACTCGGAAACAGATCAGACAAATACGATTCTGACCATAGACAGATTGCTTGGCCGGAGCAGGGCGGCGGCAGGGTGGTTCCTGGACTCGTTCGCCGATTACGAAGGCCCGCTTGTGGACCCCCGCGGGCAAAACAACACCGTCTTCTCGGGGTTGCTTACATCGCAGCGCGAACCCAAACTCGCCTACGAGCATATCGCCGGCCTTTCAGGCGAGCCGCTCAGCCGCCGCCGCTCGATAACCGGCTTTGTTTTCCCCGGCAAAGAGTTTCTCGTACTGCTGATGCTGCTTGTGCCGTTATATATGGTATGGGCGGGATACGGATTGCTGTGGCCTGCTTTCGTCGAGCCCGAACAACTCGCCGCCACCGACGACGCACCGGGCCGGACGACGGGAAACCTGCTGTTTTTCGGACTCCCGATGCTGCTTGCGGGTGCCGCGGCGGCCGCGTTTGCCTTCTCCGCGCTCGCGCCGCATTCGGTGCTCGATCCGACAGGCTACTCTGCCGCCGCTCGAAGCGCGGTGTATATCTGGATGCACTCCTACCGGTCGTCCTTCGCCGTGTTTTTCGGATTGCAGCTGGGGTGGTTGCTGCTTGTTTCACTCATCGTGTCGATCTTCACCGGGGGGGAACCCCTGCGAGTGTTCGAACTGCTCAGCAGATGCGTGGCCCTGCGGCCCCTGTATATTGTGATTCCGTTCCTTCCGTTCGGCGCTCCCGTGATTGTCGGCGCAATAATGATCTGGGAAATATATCTTCAACATAATATTATTTCGCGAGTATTCGGACTGTCTCCCATTGCCGCCGCCACCCTTCTCGTCGCGTCGAATATTGCAGTCTGTACCGTGGCGGCCACTATCATTCATCTCATAAATTCAGGCATGTTATAGCGGTTATCAATAATATGATCCGGCGGGCTGCGGTGATCCCGCCCACATCCCGCACATTTACAAGTGTGACATGGCAGTAGTGAGCTTCTTTTCATTCACAGTTATGATTTTCTTACAGCTTCAGTTAGAATTCTGACATATCACAAAAGGACGGCAATCCGGCTGCGCCGGAAACGGGGAAGCAATGAGAAAGTACAAAATAATCATTCTGATTGTCATTATACTGGGCTTCGTGCTTGTTGCCGGCGGCTGCGGCGGCGGGAAAAAGGACCAGGGTAGAGCGGGCGCGCCCGAAGGTGTCGTCACCGGCAGGATCGACGCATTTACGGGTTTCGGGCTGGAACTCGCGGAAGCGGGCAATGTCGCGCAGTTGAAAGCCGGCGCTGTCGTGCGGTTGTATCGTGTGCAGCCCGACGGAACGGGACTCGCGCCGCTCACGCAGGTGCCGGCCGCGCAGCTTAAAAACGGCGTCTTCAGGCTCGAGGGCGTCCCTGCGGGCGAGCGAAATCTTATTGTGCGGGTCGAAACGGCAGAAGGTGAACCACTGCTTTCCGCGATTGCGCCGCCGGTCGATTCAGGTGAAAACAAGGTTGTTGTTTCTCCCGAGACGAATCTCGAAGCGGCGGTTTTCGCTGGTGTGATCGACCATGGCATAATAGAAAAACGCGATGTGCTGCCGGGTGACCTGGATGTGACTATTATAAAAAATATTGTGGCGCCTGAACTGTTTTTTGACTTCGCTTACGTGCCGGACGAAGATGCGCGGCAGGCTGAAACAGTCAGCAACGCGCTCGTGTCGGCATCGGTATACGCTTACGAGAGATTCGCGAAAAATACTTTCGGCGACAGGGCCCTCGGCGGCAAGGCACAGACTGCGCTCGATGCAGACCTGTCCGGCCCCCTCATGAAGATGGAGATCACGCGCGACAGCGGAGAACAGCCCGCGCCGGACATGATCATTTCGATTTCGGAAGATATAGCGAAAGCGGCTTCTGAAGCCGGCCTCGGAACAGATATGATGTCCCCGCAGGCAGTGTGGACAATCTCCCGGCGCAACGCCCTGCGCGCGGCGGCATACTGTATGGCAGGCAAGCAGAACTCCCAAACCGCCCGGTGCCCGGAATTTGTCGCGCCACCCGCATGGCTTGCCGACTACGGCCGTATGCTCGATGAAAAGTTCGGCTCCGAATGGAGTTACGTCGATTATGTTAAGAGAACGAACATCCTGTTTCCTTCAGACACGGCCACATCATCGGCCCGCTTGAAACCCGTCGAAACAATCCAAAAACTGCTTGATCTGCCGCCTGGTTTTACAGACCCGTTCACTGCCGCCTTCAATAAAGACGCCCCGGCATATTCAGAGGCGGCAAGAAACAGAAATATGCGGATTGCAGCCGATTTCAGGGACAACCTGCTTGCCGGAGCAGCGGGCATCGACCACAAGACGTTGCTTCACATCGCTTCACAATTGCACGGCGAATATCAGCAACTGGCTAACGAACTGCTCGACCCGTTCAGTGGAATAAAAAAAATAAGCATTGCCCAAAGGCAACTCATCAACTCGTACTCTTCAGTTTTCAGGCAGCTCGACATAACGCTCAGAACGCGATATTCGAAACTTGAAAAGGCCGATCTCGGAAAGCTGTTGT
>JAJRTR010000055.1 GCA_024278215.1 bacterium | reverse complement strand
TTCCCGCGACTCAGCGCCGCGAGTGTGGCTCCGCTGAATTCCTCGCATATATTTGCGCCGTCAAGTTCGAACGGCAGGGAAACGAGATTCCAGCCGGCATCGAACGTCCCCGGCAACTCGTCCCCGATAAGGGGCACTGCCGTCAGGGAAAAACACATAGTTATGAAAAGCATGATACAGGCACGAAACAGAAGTTTCATCGGGAGCCTTTTGAGAATATTTAAAATCGCGATATTGACGCGGATTCTATGCTTTTTAACGTTTCCCATTTTTTATAATTGTCATTTTTCGGAGTTGTCTGTAAAAACTCAAGCGCATACGCTTAAAACGGATTTCTCGCAATAAAACACGTAAAATCGGCGTTTGCGCACATATATTGCACTATATACTATTATAACACATATTTATGTAATATAAACATATAATTTATATTACTGCCTTTACGGTAAGTGTCATGAAATTGGGTTTATAGCATCTATTATTTAGAATTTCATACGTATAGTTACGTTTATAATGCACGAGCCAATTGCAAAATTATGTTCGTAGCGAGGTCGAGCGAAATTGTTCAGAGCAAGGCGCAGGTGTGAAATCCTCGCAGGCGTACTTGTAGAGTACGTCGATGACGATTTCGCGCCGACAACGCAGCTATGGACAATAGCAGCCGACCGCAGCAGAATTAGAATTTTGCAATTGGCTCAATAAGAGTGGAAGAAGCAGAAAAAGTGCAGGCAGTAAAAAGGCTGTACAGCGCAAGAACTGCGTCGAAATAAAACATAAGCGAGGAGTGATATGTCAATTATCACGATTTTCAGTGCATCAAACAGTAATGAAGAAAAGATTGCCGACAGGGTGGCCCACAGGCTGGGATATGACGCTGCGAGTGCGGAGGTTCTGGCCCTTGCCGCGAAGCGGTTCAATGTTACAACAGAAAAACTCATGCGTACCATGCACGGCCCGGTATCGGTTTTCAATCCATTCACGCGTGAAAAAGAACGGAATATTATTTACATCAAAGCGGCCCTTGCCGAATATCTTAGCCGGGACGACATCGTATTCGCCGGTTTTCCAGCTCTGCTCGCACCAGAAAATATAAGCCATATTCTGAGGGTATGTATCACAGCGTCACGCGACTTCAGAATATCGTCGGCAGTGGAGTGTGGAAAGTATAAATCCGTGAAGGAAGCCGAACGCGCTGTCCGAAAAGATGATCTTGAAGCCGCGAACTGGTCGCAGGAATTGCACGGGAAAAGTCCATGGGACAGCAGCCTCTATGACGTCAAACTGCCAATGCACAAGAAGTCCATAGCTGAAGCTGTTGATATAATATGCGAAAACGCGCTGAAAAATGTTGTAAAAACTACAAGTGAGTCGCAAAAAGCCATGGAAGATTTTGTACTTGCGTCAAATGTGCATGTGGAACTTGCGCTGGAGGGACATCTCGACACCGACGTCGACTGCGAAAACGGCAATGTTACAATAATCATAAACAAGCGTGTCCTGCGTCTGGAACACATTAAAAGGGAATTGTGTGATATCGCATCCCGTGTGGCGGGCGTCGAAACGGTAAGCTGCAAGGTAGGCCCCGGCTTTCACAAAGCAGATATCTACCGCAGGCAGAGTTTCGAACTTCCACAGAAAGTCCTGCTTGTCGACGACGAAGCCCAGTTCGTGGAGACATTATCCGAGCGGTTGCAGATGAGAGACTTCGGCACTGCTATGGCACAGAACGGAGAGCAGGCCCTGTCCATGATCGAAACCGACGAGCCTGAAGTCATGTTGCTGGACCTGCGCATGCCCGGCATCGATGGTATTGATGTGTTGCGTAAGCTCAAAATCGAACATCCTGAAATCGAGGTTATAATCCTGACGGGACATGGCACGGAAAAAGACAGGGAACTTGCCGGGGAGCTGGGCGCATTCGCCTACCTGGAAAAGCCTGTGAATATTGAAAAACTCTCCGAGATAATGAAAGCCGCCTACAGCAAGGTGCGAAACAGGAATGAGGATAACGAACCTTCGGGAGACTTGAGAGGTGAGAAATAATTTCAGGACTATTGAAAAATTTTTCACGCAGGTTGAAGCAGGTAGTCTGGGGAAACGAGTCCAACGACAAATTTAAGAAAACTCGCTACAAGCGTATATGGGTTTCCTCCGTACTTATAACGGTAATAGTTTCGATTTCCCCCTTGCTTATCATGACCGTCGTAAATTACATTCAGTATCAGAGAACCCTCAAAGACGAAATCATGTATCCCATGCACCGTTTTGTCTCAACAACCAAACACGCACTCGAATACTCACTCGAGGAACGCAAAAATGCGCTGATATATATCGTTGAAGACAAAACTGTCGAAGAGTTGAGCGACGAGGTGCGACTCAACACCGTCATAAAACATCTTGATAATTCTTTCAAGCACTATGTCGATCTGGCCCTGATCGACAACAATGGTGAAGTCCTCTCCTATGTTGGTCCCTACAGTAAAAAACTGATTGGGGTCAACTACGCCGACGAGAAATGGTTTAATGAAGTTCAAATCAATGGTGTATACATCAGCGACGTGTTTCTGGGTTTCAGGCAAAAGCCCCATTTCGTTATAGCGGTAAGACACGTAAGCTATAAAGGGGTTCCCTATGTTTTGCGTGCAACTATCAACATGGACATACTGACCGGGCAGATACCGCAATTCGAAAAGGACGATTCCACCGACGCTTTCATCATAAACACCCAGGGGATTCTCCAGACCAACACACGGTTCGGCAAGAGGGTTCTCGAAAAATCTCCTGTCCCGGTTCCGGAACGTGTCCTGACCACAAGGGTTGTAAAGATGGACAGCCCCGACAGTGGCGAGTATATCTTAAGCTACGCTTATATTGTAAACACACCTTTCATTTTCATAATAACGAGGCGGTCTCCGGACCTGATGCGGAACTGGTTGAACCTGAGAAACTGGCTCATCGGTTTTCTGCTTGGAAGCATAGTAGTAATCGTGGCGCTTACGATGGCCATATCGTCGGTTCTTGTGACCCGCATCCGGGAAGCGGACGAAAGACAGGACAAGGCGCTTCATAAAATCGAGTATTCGAGCAAGATGGCGTCTATCGGTCGCCTGGCCGCTGGCGTGGCGCACGAGATAAACAATCCTCTTGCCATTATCAACGAAAAAGCGGGACTGATGCAGGACTTAATCGCGGGAGCCGACGACTTTGTGCATAAGGAAAAATTCTCGACCCTTCTCGATTCCATCATCAATTCCGTGGAACGATGTTCTGCGATAACTCACAGGCTTCTGGGGTTCGCAAAACATTTCGACGTGAGTACACAGACCATCGATCTGGTTTTATTGATAAAAGAGGTGCTGGGTTTCCTGGAAAAAGAGGCGTCTTTCAGAAATATCCAGATTCAAACTTTTTTCCAGGATGATCTTCCTTCCATAAAGAGCGACAAGGGACAGCTTCAACAGGTGTTCTTGAACTTGCTCAATAATTCACTGGAGGCTGTGGAAAGGGGTGGCCGTGTCGGTATTCTTGTCGAACAGAGAGAAGAAGACAGTATCACCATAGTGGTTTCCGATAACGGACCGGGTATATCAGAGAATGACCTCGATCACATTTTCGAGCCGTTCTATACCACCAAGAATAAAGGAACCGGGCTTGGCCTTTCCATCACTTATGGCATAATTAAAAAACTTAAGGGTAAAATCGAAGTTGAAAGTGATAAAGAGCGTGGAACAAGCTTCACTTTGACACTGCCGATAACAGCACAACATTAGGGGGAACACATGGCTCGGATGCGGGTTTTACTTGTTGATGACGAGGAGGAACTGGTCTCCACGCTCGAAGAGCGGCTGGCACTTCGGGATATAGACGTGGAATATGTTCTGAGCGGAGATCAGGCCCTGAATCGCATTAAGGAAAAAGATTACGATATAGTGCTGTTGGATGTAATGATGCCCGGAATGAATGGAATGGATGTCCTTGTGAATATCAGGCGGTTGCGGCCCGAAACACAGATCATTCTGCTCACCGGGTTAAGCGATGCGAAAGACTGTGAAAACAGTCTGAAGCACGGAGCGTTCGACTACATCGTCAAGCCGGTCAGGATCGACACATTGATACAAAAGATGCACGAAGCCATGAGGTGTGGCAAATGAATGAATCACTACACGATAGGGAGCAGGTTCTAAAAGAGAAAAGCCTGGCTTTTTTCGGCTCAATTTCAGCTTCCTTTTCGCACGAGATAAATAATATTATTGCTATGATGGGTGAGATGTCAGGGCTCATGTCGGATTATATGTGTGCGGCCCGAAAAGGCAGGTCCCTGGATTCGGACAAAATTGAAACCATCAATAACAAGATCATGCAAAGTGCCCGCAGGGGCGAAAACATCATTAAACACTTCAACCGCTTCGCTCACAGCGCGGACGATCCCGTTAAAGTTATTGACCTCGGAGAACTTCTCGATAACCTTGTGGTCCTTAGCCGTCGCTTCGCTTCCCGCAAAGAAATCGAACTCGAAACCAGGTTCCCGCAGGTGCCTGTTTGCCTGAACACAGACCCCTTCTCCCTGCAACACTCGGTATTCATCTGCATCGAGGCCGCTGTTTCGGCGGCCGGCGAACACGAAACAATAACCGTTGCTCTTGAAAAAGATGACTCCGTATGCAGGATTACTGTTAGGAGCGGCGCCCCTTTCCCTGCTACTGACGAAGTGAAGGAAAGAATTCCATTGCTGAAAGTCATAATGGAATACCTTGGCGGCCGGTTCGAACTTGTAAAAGAACAGGATAAAATCAGGGAGATTATACTTATAATACCTGACTTGCCGTAAGTATGCCCGGTATCATAACGCGAAAAACCGTATCAACAAACTTAACATAGCAGAGGAGCCACGTTATGTCGGAAGGAAAAATATTACTGGTTGATGATGAGAGCGATTACATTGAAGCGCTTTCAGAACGCATGTGTCTGAGAGACATCGAAGTATTAACTGCATCGAACGGATTGGAAGCACTGGAACTTGTGGAAAGGGAAGACTTCGATGTTGTGGTGCTTGACATGATGATGCCCGGTATAGACGGACTTGAAACGTTGAAAAGAATGCTGCAACTCGATGAAAATTTGCAGGTCATCATGCTTACCGGACACGCCACTGTGCAAAACGGGGTCGAGGCGATGAAACTCGGCGCGAAAGATTTTCTGGAAAAACCGGTGAATATCGAGAAACTCCTGGAGATGATCAAGGAGGCCAAGATAAATAGAATGGTTATAATCCAGAAACAATCGGAAGAACTGGTGCGCAACATATTAAAAAGAAAAGGCTGGTGAGCCTGTTGCAATATTTTGTTCGAAGCGAAGACGAACGAAATAAATTCCCGCAGGCATACTTTAACCCCAATACCTTTTACTTTAACAACAATGATACGCAAAAAAGCCTGTATTTATCGCGAATATTGATACCCATCCCCTCTTAAGTAAACGGTATTGACTTTAACCCGGATTTCTCACAAAGAAATGCTGAAAAGAGATCGGTGAAAGCTGTAGCTTCCAGTTACAGTCGTTTCCAATGTTGACCTTGGGAATGATGAAACTCTGTTTGCCGTGCTCAAACCGAATTTGTTCGGGCACGAAAATGCGGTCTTTTTGGTTTCAGCCTTGCCGGGTTAGGTCGGTACTTGAAAAAACGGTAAGCTTCCCTTTTATATGTGTTCGATATCGAGGTGGACGAAGGAAGCAATGCAGTGCATTGTTGACTGAGGATAAAAAAGATAGCAGGCGCTTTGCGCGCTTTTCGGAAGGTGCAGGTTTTCGTTCAGTCACTATATACCGCAGTGCTGATGATTATGCAGCGATTTTCTGATAGAATTTAACCTGGATAAATAAAAGGGACGGTTTGAGAATGCTTGACTTAATCAGAGAGGAATCTTCATTTAGAATGCTTTTGCTTTTCCTGGGTGGAGTGCTCATTGTTTTTTCTGTTCTCAGGCATATTGCAAAGCGAAGAGAGATCGGCGCTTCATATACAAAATACATACATGATATAAAACTCAAGCCCCTGAACGAGTCCAACGAATTCGGACAAAAAGTCAAATGGATTGTGGAAGATGATGAACACGAAAGCGAAGGAACTACTCGATAGACTTAATCCTCAGCAGGCGGAGTCAGTCGAACATTTTACCGGCCCATTGCTGATTCTTGCAGGTGCGGGCACAGGAAAAACAAGGGTCATCACTTACAGAATAGCTTATCTCATAAGTGCTCTCGGCGTGAAACCCTGGAACATTCTCGCACTCACTTTCACCAACAAGGCCGCCGAAGAAATGAAAGCGCGCGCGGTGCTTCTCGCCGGCGAGCATGCGGAAGGAGTTACGATTTCAACCTTCCATTCTTTCTGCAATCTCATACTGCGCAGGGAGATAGAACAGCTCGGCGACTATAAAAGCTCTTTTACTATCTACGACGAAGACGACTCGCGAAGCTGCATAAAGAAAATCCTCAAGCAACTGAAACTTCCCGCCTCGGCTCAGTTTGCGCCCGGTAGAATAAAACATTTCATTTCTTCGTCAAAAAACTTCGGGAATTCGCCGGAAGAGTTCGTCGGAATAAACGATCCGCTTTCCGACCACCTGGCAAAGATTGTCGAGCGATACGAGAACAATCTGATGCACAACAACGCGCTCGATTTCGACGATCTGCTCCTGAAGACTAACGAAATATTCGAGACATTCCCGGACGTCCGCGAGAAATACAGGCGCAGGTTCGGCTTCATTCTTGTGGACGAATATCAGGACACGAACAGACCGCAGTATGAGATATTGAAACATCTCGCGATGCCCGATGGGAATATTACCGTCGTCGGCGACCTTGATCAGTCGATATACGGCTGGCGCGGCGCGGATGTCGGCAACATGCTGTCCTACGAGGAGGATTTCAACAACGTAAAAGTCGTCACCCTCGAACAGAACTACCGTTCGCGACAAAGCATACTTGATGCCGCCAATGCGCTTATCGTTAATAATATGAGCAGCCAGGAGAAAAAACTGTGGTCGGAACTCGGCGCCGGCGATAAAGTGCGGCTGAATTCACCGTGGGACGAACGGGAAGAGGCGCAGTTTGTCGCGCTCGAGATCGACTCGCTTCTCGACGAAGGCTACCAGTTGAAAGATATGGCCGTAATGTTCCGCACGAAGGCACAGACCCGTGTTTTCGAGGACACTTTCCGGCGGATGGGAGTTCCTTACCAGTTGATCGGCGCGACCGGTTTCTATCAGCGCAAGGAAATAAAGGACCTTATCGCATATCTGCGCGTGATCGAGAACCCACAGGACCTCGGCTCGTATGCACGCATTGCAAATGTGCCCAAACGCGGCGTCGGGCCAAAAACGATTGAGAAAATCGAAGCGCTCGCACGTGCCGAAGGCGATGTGTTGCGCCTCATCGGCGATGACGGAAAACCACACCCGCAGTTGCCCGCAAAGGCCGCCGGGTTGCTGAAGACGTTGCGTAAACTCAGGGCAGCGAGTGCCTCTGAAGGTATCAGCGCTCTGATTTCCAAACTTATGCAGGAGACGGGTTTCGAGAAGCATCTCCGCGAACTCGCGCAAAAAGAAGGCACGGAAAGCAGACTCGAAAATGCTCTCGAATTGAAATCTCTCGCCGTAGAATATGAAAAGGAAGCGGCACACATAGACCTCTCCGGTTTCCTTTCGCGCGTTACTCTAACCTCGGATACCGATGTCGATGAGTTTACTGAAGGGCAGGTGAAACTGATCACACTGCACAGCGCAAAGGGGCTGGAATTTCCGGTTGTTTTCATCGCGGGCGTGGAAGAGGGCCTGCTCCCGCACAAGACTTCTATCGAAGAGAATGAAGAAGTCGAGGAAGAACGGCGGCTAATGTATGTCGGGATCACAAGAGCCAGGGAATTGCTCTATCTCACAAGTTGCAGATCGAGGCTCCTATTCGGCAGGGTAACGCACAACGCCCCGTCGAGATTCATAGGTGAGATCGGACCCGAACATTTTGAGGAAATAAGCGGCGCACGCGCATCGGGCGGCGGCGAGAGTTTCTTCGACAATGACGAAGATATTCCCGTTTCGGGCGGTTTCGTTTCACAGGATGTCCCGTTGCGACACAGGCATGAAACGATATCGCCAGCCTCCGGCTATTACCCCGGACAGCGTGTTGTTCACCCTGAATTCGGCGAAGGCTGTGTCGTCAGTACGCGAGGCATAGAAGTCCTTGTTGCATTCCCGGGTAAAGGTGTTAAAACCTTCGATGCTCGCTATGTCCCGTTTTCATGCCCATGATTTATATTATCTGTTTGCGAGAATCATAGGAAACGCGGTATTTATCAGTAGATCCGACCGGAACCTGCACGTCGGGTTCAGGGTCGAAAGCAAATTGCAATTCATTACTCTGCGCCGCACCGCCTTTTTGATTAGCAGGTTTATCGCTCTCCCGCGTTTTTCGTATATCTTCAATATCCCTGAGGATAATATCTTTTTCCTGGCCACTCACCACCGGGAAACCGTAGTATTCGTTACGCTTCGACACGCTTTTACCCTTCTCAATTCGAGCTTTCACAAATTCTACATGCGCTTCGAGCCGGTTGCGTATACGGTTATTCGCAAGTTCCTTTGTCTGTTGAATGACCGAGTCGATTGTAGTGCCGATTTCGACATCGATCTCGAATCCGACGCTGTTTCTTTCCGATGCCATCGCGGCGGCGACTGTCATGCCTGTGCCGAGAAATGGGTCCAGAACGGTGTCACCCTTGACGGAAAACATGTTGACAAGCCTGTAGGGTAGTTCGAAAGGAAACGCGGCGCTGCGCGCTCGTGTGTTTTTGTCGAGCAGCCTTTGAGAAGCGCCTTTCAGGTCGAACCATACATCTGAAAACCAGTTGTTGCGCTCCTCCCAGAAAAAAGCAGACTCACGCCTGTTAGTTTTTTCCTTTGTCCTGAATTCCCTTTTGCCGCCTTTTCGCAGTATCAGGACAAACTCGTGTTCAAGTGTTACATAGGCGCCCGGTGGCATCATCCCCGAACCCATGAATTTATTCGGCGCGTTTGTTTGTTTTCGCCAGATAATTGAAGGAAGCGACTGAAACCCGATTCCAAGACACCCCCGCAAAATACGCGAATGTGAATTATAAAGTTTAAATACCTTATTTATCGTTCTTACGGCGTCGCCGATGTTTATACACGCAATGCCGCCGTCGCAGAGTACACGGAAACACTCGCGCCACACGGCATCCAGCATATTGTGCATCATCTCGAACGCGCCCTCTCCGTCATTGCTTTTCAGCGCTTTTTCGATCCCGGGATTCTGCGCTGAAAATATCTCGTCCCACATTTCGATCATCGGATAGGGCGGCGATGTCACAACAAGTTGTACGCTGCCGTCTGCGACAGCATCCATCAACGCAGAGTCCTTGAAAAATATCTCATGTGCTGTTTCCATAAATCTTCCAGTCTTCATTTCGATGATATGATAAAACACATAATATGTTAATAAAAGGAATTTGAAACATTTTGATACTTTATGATGTTGAAATATGATGCCGCAGCGCAACTTACTTCAACAAAAACTTCACAATGGATTCCGCTTTATCTTCAGGATTCGCAATATCTGAAACCTCGACGACGATTGCATACGAACCCGAAACAATCTCGTCGACAACAGGGATACCGATGTAGAACGAGACTTCAACCGACCAGCCGGCTTTTACTTCAATTTCCCTTTCGGTGAAAACAAGAAAGACACCATCAGGCAACGACTTGTATCCAGTAGCGTTTTCTTTAAGTCCCGACTTGTCGAGCGAAATCTGCTTGATGCGAACGATAGTGTCGCTTTCTCCTATGTTGATTATTTCAAGCGGCTTGCGAGACTCTGTAATCGTTCCCGGTACGATTGTTCCGGCGTCGATTATGTAAGGATGCAGCCTGATATAATTTCTTTCGACTGTTTTCTCAATCGCCTGCGTTATTTGCTCATCGGCAACTGATGCGTCTCCAATCGCAATTGTGTCGACATGTTCCGATGTAGAAACAGGAGGCTCTATTATACTTTTTTTGTCGGTATTCAGTAATATATCCTCGACGTCTTCTTTCTTTCTGCCTGCGAATTTGATGAATATCTTTGAACGGTCGGCGAGCTTCGTCGGTTTGCCGGTAGAAATGTCATACGCGCGTGCTTCGAGAATGACTACGAAGTTTTTACCCGCGAGTATTTTATCATCCGGAAGATCAAGAACAACTGATGTTTCGATAGTACTGCCGGGCTTTACATTTTCGTATGCGGCATGTTCCGGTCTAAGCCATCCCGCATCCAGAACGGGCGCATAACCTTCGAGAGGCTGATCGGGTTTGATGGATTTGAATACAACTCTGACATCGTCGCGGCCATGATAGCTTAGTTTCCACGTTATCCCGCCGTCTCCACCCAGACTGTATGTGTCGCCGGGTTTGAGCTCGCTTAATGTGATTGCTTCAGGCAACAGGGAAAACATTGCAGCATAAACGCGGCCTGAAAATATTGAAACAATTGCTATTGTAATAATCACTAATAATGTTTTTTTCATTCACAAAGTCCTTTGTTGTTCACAGCAAGTAATAAGCATCTCTATTTTACATCATCTACGAAGGATAGGTAATCGAAAATATAATGTTATGTATTTGCGCATTGATCGAGCCGCTTGTTGAAATATATTCGCTCTCGAACAATAATGTCGTAAACGACAGCAGCGAAGAAAATCAGGAATAACATAAATGGGTACCGACGGGAACGAAATGAAATATGTTCTTGCGATAGATGCGGGAACACAGTCGATCAGGTCTGTACTGGTGGACACTCGCGGCGAACTGCACGACAGGGTGAAAACGCCGATAGAACCCTATTTCTCAAAACATCCCGGCTGGGCCGAGCAGGACCCCGAGTACTACTGGCGCGTACTGTGCGAGACGTGCCGCGTGATGTTCGAGAAAACATCCATTCCCTGTAACGCAATTAAAGGTGTTGCCGTAACGACACAGCGCGCCACCGTCATCAATCTGGACCGGGAGGGCAATCCTCTGCGCCCTGCCATAACATGGCTCGACCAGCGCAAAGCGCAACTCGGCGACTGGCCCCCCGCCGCACTTAGTTACATCCTGAAAGCTATAGGGATGTGGGACACCGTCGAGTTTGCCGTCAAGGAATGTGAATCGAACTGGATACGGCAGAACCAGCCGGAAATATGGGAAAAGACACACAAGTATGTTTTCCTGTCGGGTTTCTTCCATCACAGGCTGACAGGAAAATATGTCGAATCAATCGGCAACTCGATAGGCTACGTCCCTTTCGATTACAAGCGGCAGCAGTGGGCGAAGGATACGGATTTCAAGTGGAAATTATTCCCCATAGAAAAAAACAAATTGCCCGCACTCGTCGAACCTGTTACTATCATCGGCAACATAACGGCGAAGGCGGCAGGTGAAACGGGAATACCGGAGGGGCTGCCGGTAGTCGCGGCTGCCGCCGACAAAGCATGTGAAGTGCTGGCCTCGGGCTGCATATCACCCGAGACGGCATGTCTCAGTTTCGGCACTACCGCGACCGTCTGTACAACCACAAAAAAATATGTGGAAATCGTGCCGAACTTTCCTCCATATCCGAGCGCGATTCCGGGATATTACAACACGGAGGTGCAGATATTCCGTGGTTTCTGGATGATAAGCTGGTTCAAGGAAGAGTTCGGCTTGCAGGAGACACTCGCCGCGGACGAGAAGAACGTGGCTGCGGAAGCTTTGTTCGACGACCTTATTAAAGACATCCCGCCGGGCTCGATGGGACTTGTGCTACAGCCGTTCTGGACAGGCGGACTGAAGTCGCCGGGGCCGGAGGCAAAGGGTGCGATTATCGGATTCGGCGATGTGCATAAGCGCGCGCATCTATACAGGGCGATACTCGAAGGTCTCGCATATTCTCTGAAAGAAGGCCTTGCAAAGACAGAAAAAAGAAGCGGTACAAAAGTCAAAACACTGCGCGTTTCCGGCGGCGGGTCACAGAGCAACGAAGCGATGCAGATAACGGCGGATGTGTTCGGTATGCGGGCCGAAAGGCCCCGCACTTATGAGACTTCAGCGCTTGGCGCGGCCATAGTCGCATCTGTCGGGCTTGGCCTGCATCCCGATTTCGAAACAGCGATCGCGCAAATGACAGGGACGGGCGATGTGTTCGATCCTATTCCCGATAATGTCAGGATTTATGAGCAGTTATTTGAAAAAGTTTATCAGAAAATGTATCCGGCGCTTCACGGTATTTATAATGATATAAGAGATATTACAGGTTACCCGCCGAAATAAAACGCGCAGGTTTTATATCCGGGCGGCGGCATTGAGTTGTGTAAAGTAGTTTCTGCGAAATGGGTGCCTCCGGAAGAAGCAAGAACAGTGGACGGAGACGGTGTATAATTACTGCCGTCTCGCGTAAAGTTTCAGAAATGCTGCAAGCCGTGCCCTGTTCGTTGACAATAGCAAAGTCCGCGACTACAATATTCATTCTGACAATTTATATACAGTCTACAGGGGGTAGCTATGCCTGATATGATAGAAGATGCGTTGATTATGACGCCGGACGGCAAGAAAAAAGTTGAAGAAGAACTCGAACGCCTGAAAACGGTCAAAAGAGCGGAAATACGTGAGAGAATGCAGAATGTCGCCAAGGGCGGCGAGGTCTCGGAAGACCCCGAGTTTGAAGAGATCAAGAAAGACCAGGCAATGCTCGAGAGCAGGATCGTCAATCTTGCCAACCTGCTTTCCAAGGCGAAAATCCTCACCCCGAGTCAGATACCGACGGATAGGGTCGGCATCGGCTCTCGTGTGCAGGTCAGGAATCTTAAGACCAAAGAGGAAGAGACCTACACTATACTTCAGTCGATGGAAGCAGATCCCGCACAGGGTATCATTTCGGACGTCTGCCCGGTCGGGCGCGTGCTTATGAGGTCAAAAAAGGGAGAGGTCGTAACGGCTGAAACTCCAACCGGTAAACTCAAGTATCTCATCCTGGATATCAAGAAATAACCGATTGCACAGAGTACCAAAACTTATGGAAGAAGCGTTGTTTCGTCATGGAAACAGATGATCTGAAAACCCAGAGATATGAAAAAATAGAGCGACTTAAAGAGCTCGGCGCGCAGCCGTATGCCCGCATTTACGACAGGACACATGAATGCAGCGATATTGTCGAAAACTGGGAAAAATTAGCGAAAAACGAAGAATCGGTATCGGCGGCAGGCAGGCTGATTACTATACGGAACATGGGTAAGGCAAGCTTCGCGGATATGGTGGACGGCAGCGGCAGAGTGCAGGTCTATTTCAAGAAAAATAAGTTGCCCGAAGGCAAATACGACATCTTCAAACTGCTCGATATCGGCGACATCATCGGCGTTAAGGGCCAGGTGTTCAAAACACGAACCGGCGAAATCACGATTTTTGTGGAAGATTTTTCACTGCTCACAAAGAGCCTTCGCGAACTACCCGAGAAGTTCCACGGCCTGCGCGATGTTGAGATTCGATACAGGCAGCGATACGTCGATCTTATTGCGAACCGTGAGGTGAAAAAACTTTTCGAAACACGCATGAAGATCATCCGCCACATAAGGAACTTTCTCGCGGACAGGGACTTTCTCGAAGTGGAAACACCTATGATGCAGTCGAAACCAGGCGGCGCGGCGGCGCGGCCTTTCACCACGCACCACAACGCGCTGGATATGGACCTCTACATGCGTGTGGCGCCCGAGCTTTATCTCAAACGACTCGCAGTCGGCGGCTTCGAACGAATCTTCGAGATCAACCGCAATTTCAGAAACGAAGGCGTCTCGACAAAACACAACCCCGAGTTCACTATGCTCGAACTCTACCAGGCTTACGCCGATTACAACGATATGATGGACATAACAGAGGCTTTGGTTGCCGACACTGTGCAGGCTGTTCACGGCACTTTGAAAATTACTTATCAGGATCAGGAACTCGACTTCACGCCGCCGTGGACACGTATAAAATGGTTCGACGCGTTCAGGGAAATCGGTGGAGTGGACATATCTGTTTCTGTGACGAAAGACGAGTTGCTCGGTATCTGCGAAGAAAAAAACATCTCGATGGATACTTCTTTAAACATGGGCCAGATTATAGATAAACTTTTCGGACTCACTGTCGAGGAAAAACTTGTGCAGCCGACATTCGTATACGATTACCCGACGGAAATATCACCCCTTGCACGACAGCACGACGACGCCCCCGAACTTACAGAACGCTTTGAATTGTTTGTTTCGGCCTTCGAGGTTGCAAATGCTTTCACGGAATTGACCGATCCCACAGAACAGATGCGCCGTTTCGAACACCAGCAGGAACTGCGCGACGCAGGCGACGAGGAAGCACACGAGATAGATCACGATTTTATTCGGGCGCTGCAATATGGCCTGCCGCCAACCGGTGGACTCGGCATCGGCATCGACAGGCTTGTCATGCTTCTCACCGACTCGCCCACTATCCGCGACGTTATCTTTTTCCCGCTGCTGCGCCCTGAAAAATAATGAATGAATTGAAAGTTATTCCTTCCACATCTTATCTCCACGTAAAATGACGAAACCTTGTTTTCAGTCCGCCTTCTTTTCAGTCGGCATCAACCGGGCCTGTGCCGCCTCCCTCAGTTTCATAAATGTCTCGGTTATATGTTCGCTGATAACCTTTGTTTCTCCGAGCACAGGCATGAAGTTGGCGTCACCGCTCCAGCGCGGAACGATGTGTGTATGTACATGCTCGATGATACCTGCACCGGCGCAACGGCCCAGATTGATTCCAAGGTTGAACCCTTCCGGCCTCATCACTTCCCAGAAAATCGGGAGCATCCTTTTGGCCAGAATCATCATTTCAATTGACTCTTCATCTGTAAGCTCATCCAGCGATCCGGCATGGCGATACGGCAGGATCATTATGTGCCCGCTGTTGTAAGGATAGAGATTCATCATAATAAAACATAATTCGCCACGATATAGAATGAGTTTTTCGAGATCGTCTCCGGCAAGATGCGCCTGGCACAACACGCATTCGTTTTCAGTTTCACCCTTCGCTCTATCCTCGGGTTTAACCCCCAGAATATACTCGATGCGCCACGGCGCCCATATCCTGTTATACATAATTTCCTCCTCAATCCGGAAAGCACCGGGCTGACGCAGTTATACTTTCACGGAAGTATTTTGTCCGGGTTTAATATCCCTTTCGGATCGAACACCTCTTTTATCGCTCTCATCAATTCTATTTCTGTCTCGCCTATCGCTATTGGCATATATTTTTTTTGCGTGTAGCCGATGCCGTGCTCGCCGGATATCATGCCGCCGAGCCCGACAACAGCGCGGTGCACTTCCGCTATCGTGTCGGGCAACTGCTCTCGCCATGTATGTTCGTCCATGTCTCCACGAATAATATTCGCATGAATATTACCGTCTCCCGCGTGTCCGTAGCAAATTGTTGTGAAACCATGCGTCTTTGAAATTACTTTGAGTGCATTCATCAATTCAGGTAATTGCGCACGGGGGACAACTGTATCTTCTTCCTTATATGCAGATATGTTTTTCACCGCTTCGCCTATCGAACGGCGCATGTCCCAGAGTTCCTTCTGACGTGCCGACGATTCGGCGAGTAGTACGTCCAGGGCGCCCATTTCCAGAACTGCTTCACATATTATTTCACATTCGAGATCAAGGTGGTCCCGGTGATTACCGTCGATCTCGATAAGCAGCATCGCCGCCGAGTCGCTGTAAGGAAACGACCTGCCGAGCATCTCTTCCGCTGCTTGAATCGCCGATTGCTCCATAAACTCCGCGGCGCACGGGATTATTTTTTTAAGAAAGATCGCATTCAGTCCGCGAGCTGCGGCTTCAACAGATGGAAACGGAACAAGCAAAGTACGATGACAGCCGGGCAGAGGTATAAGTTTTACAATTATCTCAGTGATTACGGCGAGCGTACCTTCAGAGCCGATAAGCAACTGGGTGAGATTATAACCTGTCGAGTTTTTCAAAAGCTTGCCGCCGGTGCGTATAATCCTTCCGTCAGGAAGCACTGCAGTTAACCCGAGCACATAGTCGCGCGTTACACCGTATTTGAGCGCCCTTGGGCCACCCGCGCACTCGGCGAGATTTCCGCCTATCGTGCAACTGCCCCTGCTTGCCGGGTCAGGCGGATACATCAGTTCCTTCTCCTCGACAGCGTTGTGCAGTTCCTCCACTATCACGCCCGGCTGCACGGTTGCAGTGAGATTGTCCGTGTCTATCTCCATGATGCGATTCATGCGGTTTGTTGCAAGACACACGCCGCCTGTCACGCACAGCGCGCCCCCGCTCAAACCTGTACCGCCGCCCCGTGGCGTAACCGCTATGTTATTGTCATTGCTATACTTCATGATTTCGGAAATCTGCCCGGTACTCCCAGGCCTAAGCACAATCTCCGGCGTAAAAACAAAGTCCTCTGTTTCGTCATGTGTATAAGGCTCAAGTTCATCACCGCCTGTAATTACATAATTATCTCCGACTATTCCTTTGAAATATTCGACGTCGCTTTTATCCGTCTTTTTATATTTACTTATCTTATTTGTCATTATGATTACTCCGTTACATGATAATAAAAACAATAATATGTATTATCATCAATACTGAAATCGGCTCTTTCATAATATTATTTTCTTCGCTGTTTCCACATAACGCTTCGTTAATTCACGATACATCGCTATACCGGCGTCTTTTATCATTATCTGCACATCTTTCAGCGGACCTTTTATCTGTGCCGGATTGCCTGCGATAAGTGACCCGTCGGGCGCAACTGTTCCGGACTTCACGAATGAAGCCTCACGTACTATGCAATCGCTGCCGATTACGGCTCCGTCGGTAATTGTGCTGTTCATGCCGACCACCGACCTGTCCTCTACCTTGCACCCGTGCAGCACCGCGCCATGTCCGATCGCGCAGTTATCGCCGACGGAACAGACCTCATTCGGGCGGGAGTGCATCGTGCATGATTCCTGCACACTCGAACAGTCGCCCACACGTATTGAACCGAAGTCACCACGCAGAACGGCGCCCGCGCCTATAAAACATTCGTCACCGATCCGAACATCGCCGATCAGTTGTGCTGTTTCATGTATCCAGCACCCACGCCCGACTTCCGGCCTCTTCCCTTCAAACTCGAACATAGACATCATTCACACTCCGGCAGTTTTATTTCGTTTCTTCTTTCCATCGTCATAGCAGCCGATTCATACGCAGACAATTATATTTCATTTCCGCACGTCACCGCAAAATAAACTTTCATAATTCGAATTTGTAAAAACAATTACTATTGAGTTACAATCATTACCATCAAATTCCTCGGAGGAAATCAATGGAACTCACTGGCGGAGAGATCATTGCCGAATATCTGATAAAACAGGAAGTGCCATACGCTATCGGCATACCCGGACACGGATGCCTCGCGCTTGCCGATGCTTTCATCGGTCGTGAAGAAAAAATAAAATTGCTGCAAGTCAGGCAGGAGATGAGCGCGGTGCATATCGCCGACGGTTACTACCGTGTGACAGGAAAACCGCTTGCCGTTTTCACCTCCATAGGCCCCGGAGCGATAAATACGGCAATCGGCGCTGCAACGGCTTATGTGGATTCGACATCCGTACTGATTATAACAGGTGACGCGCACACGCACATGCGCGGACACGGCCTGCTGCAGGAAATAGAGCGCGCGCACGACGCAAACTTCGCTCGAATATTCGAACCAATAGTGAAAAGATACTGGCGAGTCGACACCGTAGGTCAGCTTCCCACGATAGTAGCACGTGCTTTCAACCAGATGCTGACAGGCCGCAGGGGCCCTGTGCTGATCGACCTGCCGATGGACGTGCAGGCTGCTTCGACAGATGTTGAATTCGATAAACTCGATTCGCGACGTCCTTCAGCATCGCTGCATGCCGACCCGGATGACATAGCGCGCGCGGCAAGACTGCTCACTTCCGCCAGACGCCCTGTGATACTCGCAGGCGGCGGCATACACACTGCACGCGCATATAAGGAACTGCTGAAGCTCGCCGAGGCGGTCGGCGCGGCCGTTGTGACAACTATGCAGGGTAAAAGCGCTTTCCCTGAAGATCATCCTCTTTACGCATGGCACACGGGCAGCAAGGGAACGACTGTCGGCCTGAAAATGACTTCCACCGCGGATGTTCTGCTCGCTGTCGGTTGCCGCTTCGCCGACGAAACATCCTCGAGCTATAAAGACGGCGTTTCGTTCTCGATCCCGCCTACAAAACTTATCCATATCGATCTCGATCCGACTGAAATCGGTAAGAACTACCCTGTAGATGTCGGCATCGTCGGCGACGCCAAACTCACGCTTGCGGCCATCGCTGAAGCCATCGGCAAAAAAGCTGTCAGGGACTACACGCGCACAAAATATTTCAAGGAACTTCAGGTGCACAAAAATAAATGGCTCAAGCACATAAAGAAACTTCAGAACAAAAATAAGGGACAGCCGACGATTTCAAATGCCCTCAAGGAGATACGAGAGAATATCGCGCGCGACGCTTTCATCGTTCATGCGTCCGGCAATTCGCAGGCGCAGATACTCCAGGAGTTCCCGTTCTACGAACCCGCGACATGTATCACATCTGGCGGATTCTCGACAATGGGATTTGCGCTTCCCGCATCGCTCGGAGTAAAACTTGCGAAGCCGCGCCGACAGGTTATCTGCATAGTCGGCGACGGCGATTTTATGATGACCATGCAGGAACTCGCGACTGCCGTCGAACTCGGATTGAACACTGTCACCGTCGTACTTGATAATGCGGGCTGGATCGCCATAAAGGATTTGCAGCAGGCCGCATTCGGCGAAGATCGCGCAATCGCAACAGATTTTCTTACGCCCGACGGCAAGCCTCATCATATAAGTTTTGCCGCAATCGCCGAAGCGATGGGTTGCTATGCGGAGACTGTAAAAAAAGGCACGGATATCGGCGTGGCGCTAAAAAGATGCCTCAGCGCCGGCAGGCCCGCACTTCTCGACGTAAAAGTATGGAGAGAATACCCGGACAGCGGAAGCCCTGCCATGGGCTGGTGGGATGTCCCTGTCCCGACATACCTGAAAGAAAGACGCAGAAAATATGAGAAAGACATAAAAGGTGAAAAGCTATAGTCAATTCACTATAGAGTGTCCGTAAGTCAATATATTACTTCCACATTTCTTTCTTCAAGCGCCTTCAGGCTTTCGAGCGCAGCAGGCCCAATATCGTTGCGACTCACATCAAGCCATTTCAGCTTTGTAAGCGTTTTGGAAGCGACCAGGGCGGCGGCGCCTTTCGATCCGAAATCATTGTGAGAAAGATTCAGTCGCCGCAGATTTTTCATTTTTTCAGATCGTGCTATGGCGTTTATTCCGGAATCATCGACATTATTGTGCCACAGCCCGAGGAAACGAAGTTTACTTAAATATTTGGAATTTGCTATTCTCGTCGTGCCCTTATCCCCGATGTAGTTGTAATTCAGATTCAACGATTCGAGATTAGACAGCGCCGAGCATTTTGCGATGGCAATCGCGCCTCTGTCGAGAATATCGTTATAATTCATGTCGAGCAATCTTAAATGTTTTATAAAAGCCGCTTTCAAAAGAGTTTTTGCGCCGGCATCGCTGATGTTATTGAATCCAAGGGTAAGCTCTCTGAGCGAGGGAAGCTTTGCTTTCGCCAATTGTTTCAAACCAGCATCGCCGATATTGTTGTTGCTGAGATTCAGAGACCTGATTTTACCGATTGCCGGAAAAGAGACAAGTTTCGCGATTCCATCCGGTCCGAGTCCGCAGCCTGTCAGATCAAGACTTTTGATCTTCATCAGCCCGGGCGCTTCCGCTATGAATTTTATATCTTCCGGCTTGATTCTGTTATAACCCAACTTTATCGAGTACAGTTTTTCAAGATTGTCCGAACTAATAATTTGCTCCATCTGTTCGGGTGTGATGCCTGTCCAGCTCAAATCCAGTTTTTCTATATTACTCAGGTTGGTATCCGTCAATAATAAATCCACTTTGGCTGCATCGAGCCTGCCCTTTATCTTCAGCGCGCCGACTTCGAGCGTATCTTTCGAATCGAGCAAAGCAATATCCTGTTTGCCGAGATCGAACTGGCACCAGTGTTCCTTCTCAAATTCAACAGAGTCGAATCCTCCGGGGCATTCCTTTACGAGCTCTGTTTTTTCTTCATTAAATGCCCGGCACGTTGCTGCGTTAAGGATCAGAAAAGTGCAGAAAAGCAACATGCAGCTCCAGAGTTTATTCATATACCCGGCCTCCCGAACACGTAATTAACAATCATCATTATATATTGCACTATATCATGATGAGGTTACACAAAAAAGTAATTTATTTCTCTTTTTCTTTGTACGTGCCGGATCAATAAACAGGAATGAGCCAATTGCAACATTATGTTCGTAGCGAGGTCGAGCGAAATTGTTCAGAGCAAGGCTGAGGTGTAAAATCCCCGCGGGCGTGCTTGTAGAGTGCGTCGAGAACGATTTTATGCCGACAACGCAGCTATGGACCATAGCAGCCGACCGCAGCAGAATCAGAATTTTGCAATTGGCTCAAATGAAAGAAGATTAAAAAGAAAAGATTCTGCCTGCACATGGTCAGATATGGACAGCTGATCTTGAGCCGGTGAAAGGCCATGAACAGGGAGGCAGCGACCTGTGCTTATTGTTTCCGCAAGTATTTACAATTCCGGACCGGCGGGACTTCTTGTTGTTATTCCTAACCTGGCGAAGCCGGAATCAAACAGGCCACATTTTCGTGCCCAAACTAATGCGGTTTGAGCACGGCACACAGAGTTTCAGCGTTCCAAAGGTCTACCTTGGAAACGACTGTAACTGGAAACTCCAGCTTTCACCGATCTCTTTTCAGCATTTCTTTACCATCCTACGCAGCATGTCGTAAGATACTATTACGAAAACCTATCGTGACATTCCTCTTCACGTTCTGATTTCTCCACCGGAAGGTGTATTAGTGTTCCAGGTTCGGTGTTATGTAATGCAATACGGTCTATTTCCGAGGAAAGACTCTATTGACGATGAGGAGTTCTATCTGCGGAAACCATGAATGAAATAGATACAGGAATCAAAATACTTCTGGAACTCTGATATTTTTCATGCACATGATCATACGACACTCAATTTTTAAAAAGCATTACGATTGAAGAAAAAGTTTTTTTGTTTAAACTAATTCAGGCAGATTTTTTGTAGAATAAACAAGCTGGAAACAATATGGCTTGAACTTTGTGAAAACGCTCTGAGCAGAAAAAAATCGGAGGTGCGCTGATGGACCTGTTGGACGAATTTGATATAAAGATGGAACGGATGAAACAATATATGGAAAGGAAGTCGCTTGACGGGCTAGTGCTTACACGGGCGGATAATTTTGCCTGGGCGACTTGCGGTGGGTGCAGCCATGTCAATATCGCAACAGACAGGGGCGCCGCGACTTTCATGATCCTGAAGGACAAAGCATTTGTTATGACGGACAACATCGAAAAGGACAGACTGCTGCAGGAAGAACTCAAGAACCTGCCTGTCGAATTCTATGTGGCCCCATGGCGGGTGGATGTCGCAAAGCTGGGGATCGACAACTATGTGAAGGATATGATTGTGAGGGCAGACGCGCCGTTCAGCAACCTGAAGATGCTCGACAGCGATTTCCTTGATCTCACGATGGAAATGACGCTTACGGAACTGGTGCGTTTCAGGTCGCTCGGCGCAAGAACCGGTACGGCGCTCCAGGAAGCATGCAGGAAAATCGAAAAAGGAATGATGGAGTACGAGGTCGCGGGACTGGTCGCCGAAAGATGCTATGCGCGTGGCGTGACGCCCATAGTTACACTGGTGGCTGCCGACGAAAGAATTTCAAAGTACAGGCATCCGCTGCCGACTGAAAAAAAGATAATGAAAACCGCAATGGTGGTCGTGTGCGGCAGACGCAAGGGACTCATCGCTTCATGCACGCGCATGGTAAGTATAGGCGAGCCGTCTGCGGAACTTGCCGAGAAACATGCCGCCTGCGTGTTTGTAGATGTGATGATGAACATGAATACCCACCCCGGCAGAAAAATATCGGAAATTTTTGAAATATGCAGGGATGCTTACGAAAATGCCGGGTATGACGGCGAGTGGGAGAAACACCACCAGGGCGGCCCCACAGGTTACAGAACACGTTATTATAAAGCCGACGAGAAATCCGAAGGGGTTGTCGCGGCAAACACCGCTTATGCCTGGAATCCTTCCATAACAGGCACGAAAAGCGAAGACACGCTGCTCGTGCTTGAGGAGCGGAATGAACTGGTCACGCAGGCGCCTGACTGGCCGACGATAGAACTCGAGGCCGGCGATGTTTCTATAGCGCGGCCCGACATCCTTGTCCTCTGACAGCAACAGCACAGGCAACGCGCCGGAGGCGGGTAATGAAAATAAAACTTGATTGTATGGCGTGTTATATCCGGCAGGCCGTTCAGGCAGCAAGGATGAGCACGGACGATGAGCAGCTTCACTGGAATGCAGTCAGGGCCGTCGCCGAGTACTTGAAAGATGTGCCCGCCGGAACAGATTCCATTATGGCTGCCGAGAATGTTCACCGGAGAATCAGGGACGCGGTAGGCGATCCGGACCCGTATCTGAAAGTAAAAGAAGAGTTCACCGCGATGGCGGAAAAGATGGAGCCGCAGATTGATGAAATGGCGCGCCGGGGCAGCGATCCGCTGCTTGCTGCCGTGAAAACCGCGATTGCCGGCAACATAATAGATTTCGGAGCGGCGGCGGATTTCGACCTCGCCGCTTCCGTGCGTGACGCGATGAATTTCGATGTCGCCGTCAATCATTATGATGCACTTAAAGAATCTCTCGAAAAAGCGGCGACGGTACTTTATCTTGCCGACAATACCGGTGAAATATATTTCGACAAACCGCTGTTGCGTTTGTTGCGCGATAAAGCCGTTACGTTTGTTGTGCGCGGCGCTCCCTCACTGAATGACGCGACGATGGAGTATGCCGAGCGTGCGGGCATAGGCAGACTCGCGAAACTTGCGGACACGGGTATTCAGTCGATGGGGTTCCCCCTCGAACGCATCGCGCCTGAAATAAGAGATTTATTTTTTTCCGCGGATGTTGTTGTCTCCAAAGGGCAGGCGAATTTCGAATCTCTTTTCGACGCCGTGCGCACTTCGTTGTTCTTCCTCATGAAAGTAAAATGCGACCTTGTAGCCCGTATGCTCGGTGCCCACTTCGGGGATATCTGCATCATGGAAAGTGGTCGCATCTCTCTGAATGAAGAGCCAGTTGCAAAATTCTGATTCTGCTGTGGTCGGCTGCAATTGTCCAAAGCTGCGTTGTCGGCATAAAATCGTCCTCGACATACTCTACAAGTATGCCTGCGAGGATTTTACACCTTCGTCTTGCTCTGAACAATTTCGCTCGATCTCGCCTCGAACATAATATTGCAATTGGCTCAGTAAACTGTCCGGAATTATTCTTTGGTTTTGCTGAAATTGATAAACTTTCTTCTTCGCAATACTTTTTTGCCGGTACAGGCTGCGCCCTCTTCAGTGCTCGAATCTATAACACCGTAAATGCAGACATTTTCTCTGTAATATTTGCATTCTTTCCGGCAACGTTTGTCATAGTCCTTCTGCTTGTATCTGACTGTTTCCTTTTCCTTTTTTCTGTAAGCATATTTTTTTTTCGATGTGCTGCTCTCCTTGCGTCCTATGCAGGGCGCGCCTTTCTCCGTCTGAACCTGTGTATTGCCGAATACGCAGACAGTAGTTCCGTCGATCCTGAAGTAATGCCTGCACCAGGGTTCGCATCTCATTGTTTTATCTCGACCCTGCAAAACCTTTTCCACCTCGAAATATTAGTCGGCAATCTGTTGTTATTATAAGCTTCCACGCAAATAATAATAAGGGTATAATACAATAAACTCGGGGTGAGGTGAGAGATATGTTGAAAATGAAGAAATCAGCTTTAATATCTGCGGTTTGCGCGGTGTTTATTTTTGTGATGGCAACTGCGGGGTGCAGCAATTTAAAACTGAAAAAAGGCTGGGGATCGGATAAAAAGGTTAATGACGGTAGAGGAAAGATTGTTATCGGGCTCTGCATGGACACACTCCAGGAGGAACGCTGGCAGAAGGATAGAGACCTGTTCATCGAGAGAGCAAAGGAGTTGGGCGCGGAAGTCAGGGTGACTGAGGCAGCCGGAGACGATGAACTCCAGAACAAACAGGCGGATAACCTGATCTCGCAGGGAGTGGACATCCTTGTTGTTGTGCCCCACAACGGTGTTACAGCCGCGAAAATTGTAGACAAGGCACACAGGGACGGCATAAAGGTTGTCGCCTATGACAGGCTCATAAATAATTCCAGGCCCGATCTCTATATTTCTTTCGACAATGAGAAAGTCGGATATATCCAGGGCAGTTACCTTTTGAAGCACAAACCGGTAGGCAACTATGTCCTCATAGGCGGCGCACCGACAGACTTCAACGCCAAGCTGTTTCGCGACGGACAGATGAGAGCGCTTCAGCCGGCCATTGATAAAGGCGACATTAAAATCGTATTCGACGACTGGGCCGAAGACTGGAAGGCATCCAACGCACGCAGACTTGTCGACAACGCGCTGACAATAAACAACGATAATGTCGATGCAATCGTTGTGTCGAACGACGGAACCGCCGGCGGCGCAATACAGGCGCTGAAAAGCAGAAAACTCGATGGTATCGTGCTGGTTTCCGGTCAGGACGCAGACCTCGTGGCCTGCCAGAGAGTTGTCGAAGGCACACAGACCATGACTGTTTATAAACCCATCAGGAAACTTGCGCGTACTGCCGCCGAGATCACCGTCGCGCTGGCAAAAGGTGAGGATATTTCCGACAGGGCCAATCAGACGGTCAACAACGGCACAGCCGATATTCCGTCACTTCTCATCGAGCCTGTCCAGGTGGATAAGGCAAATATGATGGATACGGTCATCGCCGACGGTTTCCACACTTACGACGAAATTTACAGAAATGTTCCAGAGGACAAAAGACCGCCGAAGAAGTAGCCCGCATATTTCACCAATGCAGGTCTAAAAATCGTGAGAATGCCTTGTGATACAAGGCGCGGCAAGTGAGTGGTGAGGGGGCATACTGTCAGTTTGTGACCGATCCCGAATCGCCGCCGCAACGCAGTAGAATAGGCGTTATCTCGATTTTCCGGATTTCTTTACGAGAATCCGGGGTAGGTTTCCGGTTGTGCTTTTACTAATGAAAACAGGGAGCAGTAATCAGCTTACAACATTATCAGTGACTTTCCGGTTTTTGTGAGCGCGACGGGGCCGCCGGAGGTGAGTGCGACGGTATCTTCTATTCGTATGCCGCCCCACCCTTCAATATATATGCCAGGTTCGATTGTATAGACCATGCCGGTTTTTATAACGGATTTCGATTTTGGCGCGAGGCGCGGTTCTTCGTGCACATCGAGCCCCACACCATGACCCAGTCCGTGCACGAAATATTCTCCAAGGTTGCAGCTATCCAGAACATCGCGTGCGACGGCATCGGGTTCGGAGCCGTCTATACCATCCACCACAGCATCAAACGACTGTTTTTGCGCGTCGAGAACGGCATTGTAGCGGCGTCGGTCTTCAGTTGTTGGTTTGCCGAGAAAGATAGTTCGCGTCATATCGGAGTGATAGCCGTCGACGCAAACACCGAAGTCCATAACGACGAATTCACCTTTTCGAAGTTTTCTTTCAGATGGTTTTGCGTGAGCGAAAGCGCCGTTGGGACCGCTGCCGACAATCGAGTCGAATGCGAGCCGGTCTATACCCTGCCTGATGAGTTCGGATTCGAGCAGTGCCCGCACGCGACGCTCGGTTTGTCCGGGCCGGATTTTATCAAGCAGGCTTCTAAATGCTCGGTCAGTCTTGCGGCATGCAGTTCTGACGGCTTCTATTTCACTTTTGTCTTTTACAACTCTGATTTGCTCGACAAGCCTACGCTGCGGCATCCATCTTATATCTGTCGCCGTTGATTCGCATGCGCTGAATTCTTCGACTGTAAGAGCAGCGGGTTCATATCCGAGCTTTTTTATTCTGTGGTCATTAACAATGTCCGCAACCACTTTGCCGGTTTTGCGACCTGCGATGTCCACTACTTCGACACCGACAGCATTCTCGCGTGCGGCAATTGTATATCGCGCGTCTGTGATAAAGTACATTTTCTTTTTGAAACACAGGAGTATCCCGAAAGAACAATCGAAGTCTATCAGGTAGCGGATATTGTGCAGGTTGCTTATGAGAAATGCCGACAGCGATTTTTTTATCATCAGACCGATTAGTTTATGCTGTCGTTTTTGCTGCACTTCCGATCTGTTCGGCATAAGTTGTTTCTCCAGAGTTTTTCTTGAACATGTAATATTATGACCTTATCCCAGATATTTCACCAATGCGGATCAAAAATTTCCACCGCAAGGAAGCCACATCCTCCGGGAGCAAAAAGCTTTCCTGTTCCGGCGCAGCCGGAACAAAAAATGTCGCATTTTCGTGCCCAAACAAATTCGGTATGAGTACGGCACACAGAGTTTCATAGTTTCAAGGTATATCTTGGAACGCCAGGAACTTGACGATCCTACTTATAATCGTTCTGGGACTATACCCGGAACGTATAGACTGGAAGTTCCAGCTTACACCGATCTCTTTTCAGCATTTCTTTACCATCCTTCGTAGCATTTCAGGCATAAGATACTGAAGAAGACGTCAAATCATCGCGTGTAGTTTCAGTCGTTTTATTTATTTGTGAGACAAATTGAAGGCAAAAAAATAAACTCCCTCTTAACGAGGGAGTTTTCCAAGGAGGTTATGAAAAAGGTCCATTCCCTTTGATATTATTATACCTGATTTCTGAGCATTTAAAACATTTTTCCCAAGAAATATTTTGGATATGCCCGAAATTCGCTGTTTTTACGACGAAAATAATGATACTGCTGAACTGCTTGTATGTTTCTATAATGTCAGGAAATAAAACCACGTACATCATTGATATTATCATTAATACAGAATTTGTGCGTTTTTGTAAAAGGTAGTGCCATGTCAACAAAGAAAAGATGTAAGATGGGGACGTAAAAACTATAAAAGTGTAGAGCGAGGGCACCGTACCCCGCCCTTGTTGCGACATTACAAGCTTGACGTGACAGTAGTAGAATTTATGGGGACATCCGTAATTAAAGAGCGCATTCCAGTCATGCCCCCGAAAATATTACAAAATATTTGTATTCGCGCAAGATCAGTTGATAAACAAATAACTGTGTATTGCTGTTTCGCCGACATTATGGAACCGGGCTCCGAGGCGGATGATGACCCGGAATAATAAGAAAGTAGCTCGAAATATATTTTGCAGGAGAGCCAATTGCAAAATTATATTCGTAGCGAGGTCGAGCGAAATTATTCAGAGCAAGGCGGAGGTATAAAATCCTCGCAGGCGTACTTGAAGAGTACGTCGAGGACGATTTTACACTGACAACGCAGCTATGGCCAATAGCAGCCGACCGCAGCAGAATCATAATTTTGAAATTGGCTCAGGAAGCAAAACAGCAAGGGAAGAAGAAAAGATGACGCACGTTGATACACTTATCGAGAGATACTGGACCGACCCCGCCGGGCTTGATGCTGTCGAGATACGCGAACTTCAGTTCCACATCGATGAATGCGAAGACTGCCGGAAGTTGATGAACGGCTACGATTACGCAAAGAACCTCATTGATGAGGTTGTAAATGAAATGCAGCCGGACGATTGCTTTGAAGAAGACCCGAATATCGACATGCCCGGAATCGACGAGCACGCCGACGAGTTCATTCACAGTTGGCTCACAAGCAGCCACTACATGCGGCTGGCATGGAAAGTCATCATGAAGGCATTGCTGGAATACGGTGTCGAGGTGGAGACAATGCACTTCCCGGACGATTGCTGTCCCGAGATAAAATGGAAAGAGAATGCAGGGGGCGGCGGTGATGCCGCACAGATGGGTGAGATAGTTATCCAGTGCCGTGGTGAAAGCTGCGCTACGGTAAAGATCGAACCGGGAAAGATAACAATGAGCTGTATTGAAACGGGACCGGAACTATACATCGAGTTTTATTCTGTAGACGGACTTACCGCTACGCTTTCGCCTGAAGGAGGGGAAACCGCTCAACTTGATACCGCTGATATTCAAGGGGTTCCTGTCGAGATTTGTTTCAAGCTGAAAAAGACGGACGTTCATTCAAGACTCTCTGCGTAGGAGCAGTTAAAATCGGTCTGTTCTTGCTGCGCGGCGAACGATTCAGAAACCTTCCACATAAACATTCCAGTCGGAAGTGCAGTTGTCGCCCTGTTTGCATGTGAGCATATTGCACGATTCCGGGGGCGCGAGCGATACAAGACAGAAATGGCCTTCCGAACAGACATGAACCGCTTTTCGCTCTACGAGACATTCGTCAAGTGAAAATTCATTAGAAATATTCTCAGGGAGCTTATCCCCCAGTTCGGATTTGCACCAGGGGCACTCGTAACCGTCTTCGAGAAAAATCTGTATCGAGTTCCTTTTCTTCTTTATCATTACGTTGATGTCGACTGCTGTTTTCTTATAGCGCGGGACATACGAAGAATCCGGTTCTATCTTGTAGCCGGAGAATTCGGGAGTCGCAAGATTTATTTCTTTACGTTCATCGAGCGAAAAAACTTTGGGCTTGTCCATTGCGTTCGGGTTCAAGCCGACTACAACGCCTTTTTCTATTCCATTCAGTGTGACAAAGGAGTACAGCGGAAACGGACTGACATTGGCTCTCAATACCGCGACCATCCTGGGATCGAAGACTCTCTTTTCCGCGAGTTTTTCAAGCACTCGAAGCGCGTCATATCTTGAAAGAGGTCTCTTTTTGACGGGAGGATTTTTATGGTAATCGAAATTGCTCGTCAACTTGTAGAACTCGTCGACTACCGCGACCATCCGGTCGAATTCCTGTGTCCTCTGATGATCCTTGAACTTGTATGGGTAGCCCGTACCATTCAATCTCTCATGGTGGTAATCAATAATGTTTTTGCCCATCATCAGGTTCATCTGTATCTTTTCGTCAACAGAAACAGTCGCCTCGCCGGAAGCGTTCAACTGTTCGGATTTCTGCCTGTTGATCTTCTGGAGCTTCTGGAGGTAAAGGTTGTAGAAGTTAGCGCCCAGCTGTGGGTGTTTTTCCAGCGGCTGATTTGTCCTGATGGCGAGAGGGATTCCCACATCGAGAAAAAAACATGCCGCGAACACTTGCTCGAGATGTGCTTTTTTTCCGAACTTCATCGAATTAAGAATTTTTGCGGAGGTAAGCGCGACATTATATATATGGTTATGAATACCCTCGTAGTATGAGTCCCTCGAGTCGTTCTGGAGTTCACGCATCATCGTGTCGTTTGCCAGCTTGTCGAATATCGAGCGAGAAGCCTTTATTGTCTCGAAGCTGTCGGCTACCAGTTTGGGAGGTAGTGGAGCGGAATTCGAAACGATTCCATTTTCCACCTGGTTGTAAATCTCTTTAACCTGTGATTTCATTGTTTTGAGAAAAGTTTTGAATTCTCTTTTCTTTTCCGTCGGTCGCTGTATCGTAAAGGTGTATTCCCTTGTTACTGCAATCTTCACCTGCATACCGCGCCGCTCATCGAAAAGATCGGCAATCCTTTTCAACGTTTCTCCGGTTTCTGTGCGGAGTTCTCTCGTGTTGTGATGGATAAGGATTACTGTGAAGTGCGCGATCTTCGATTTGCATTTTGTCTGGATAAACTCAAGCAATTCATTTTGTGTATCAAAGGTCTGAAAGTTTTTCGAGTACAGACACTCGCAATTCTGCCATATCCTCAGTATGTCATATTCGGATAGCTCTTTGCCTTCTGTCTGGCCTGGTATGATTTCCTTGTTTTTCTCATGTTTCGGGCAATGGTTTTTAGTGCATCTGAGTACTTCCATCATCCTCATCCCGGGCTCGAGTTCTTTGATCTTGATGTTTTCAACCGCCATTTCAAAAGTTCTCATTCTTTCCCCCGTATGTGAAAGACTTTACACATTGCAAAGTATACAATTGACCTTGATACATTGCTGAACCTGTGCATTTTTATAGAAAGATCCGAATTTCCGGGGATACGATTGTGAATAAAGAGTAAATTCCGTTAATGCCCCGAGATTCTTGTTAGAAAATGAACATCAAAATTTCTGTATATTGTTTTTGACGATGATACTATAAATAAATATTATATTTCGCTTTCGGGTCTTGTGCCCGAAAGAGATGGCGCAGTAAACAAGGGCGGGGTCACCGCACCCCGCCTGCGTATATTCTTTGCGAGAACTATTTATGTGAGTGCAGGTTGAGGCGGGCTACGGTGACCCCGCCCTACACTTTTTTATTTATCTTCCGTGTTGTAATGGCATGTGATCTTAATGTTCTCTTTGAGCGAAAAACAATATCGTAACGACCCGATTGTATATCTTAGTCGAAAGGCAGATAGTCTTTCTGCAACTTCATCATCTTCTCGAATAAATTCCGGCAGTCGCCTTCGTCGGGAGGCGAAAGCGGATCCATAACGAGCGCTTCGAATGCAAGTTCGGGGTCGTTTTTCAGTACGGAATCGACGATCAGGGACTGTATTTCAAGCTGCGGCCTGATGTATTCGGCAACATCCTCATGTATGGGTGGAGTTGTTTCAGCAACAAGTTCGCCGTTCACCGCATTTGCGGGCACCTCGACGATTGAGCCGTCGGGCAGGTTGGGAATGTTGCCCTTGTTGGGTATATTTACAGCATTAAAGTATTCATGATCGCCTGTTGCCAGCGCTTCGCATATCGGTATTGCTTCCTCGCCGGATTTCGGAAGGTGCTTTGCGGGCAGAGGTAAAACGCCGCGACCATACCAGTCTACAAGCTGTTTGCGAACCCTGCCCTCGTTCTCGAAGAATTTATGGTGTGGAAACAGAGGCTTACTTATATCGCCTACAAAGGGAAGATATTCGCCGATGTGGCTGTCGCTGCTGGTGGCAAACAGCCCGAATTCGTCCATGCAGCGCGATACGACAGGGCTGTGAAGAAATGAATATTTCTTAAAATGATCTCTGACTTTCGGATAAAGGTCTTCACCCGTGATGGCGTGTTTGATTTCATAAAACCATGTAAAATGGTTTATGCCGGATGCTTTTGCAGCAATTTTATTTATAGGCAGCAGCAGCATGACAGAGAGCCGCAGCATGCCGCCCATGAACTCGTGGCAGAGTCCGACATTGCGCAGCTTTGTTGCACTGTTGACAGCGAGAGTGACGCGGCTCATCGGGTTTGTCAGGTTCACGACGAAAGCGTCCGGGCTGTTCTTTTCGATAAGTGCGCATATTTCGAGAATGAGCTTGATGCTGCGCAGAGAATGGAACATGCCGCCTGGGCCGCCGTTTTCGCCCATCACCTGCGTAGAGCCGTATTTTCGCGGTATTTCGTAGTCCTGCCGCCAGCCGTCCCACCGGTTGTTTTCGACCGAGAGCAGCACAAAGTCCGCATCTTCGACACCACGTTCAGTGTCGCTTTCCGCCTCGATGTTCATCGGCGACCCCATAGCTTCGTTCAACCGTTCCGCCGCAGCATGCGCGATCTCCAGACGCTTCTCGTTGATATCCACAAGCGTGAGGGTCGAACCCCTCAGCTTTTTCGCACACATCGTGTCGTAAGTCATCACAGGGCCGAAAGACATCCCCCCCGCTCCTACCAGCGCTATCTTCACCTGCTTTGTGTCCATATTTTCACTCCGCCGCCTATTATTAACGTGGTTGCTTATATTATCACAAAAAGTGCTTCCGGTCTATTAATCGGCGTAGAGAATTGCGCCGATTATCAGATAATTCCGGTAATGATATTAAGTCTTATTTTGCGATCCTGAAAAGCATCGCTCAAAAGAACTGCGGCGGCAGGTGCCGCCTATTTTTTATCCGGTATGTGTCTGATTTCCGTGCGCGCGGCAATTCCGAACCAGAACTCGCCGTCTTCCGTATTTACAGTGTCTTCGGGAGTAACCGTGTAATTCACTGAAGGCGTAACAACCACAGTGCCGACATCGAATGGTGATGAAACAGAGAAGTTTATGTCACTTACGCCAGGTTCGACATCACGGTAACCATCGGTGTACCCAACACTTGCCGCGAAATTCAGGTCCTGATTTCCGGCTGGCGCTGTGTGGCTGATTCCGGCAGTGATATAGTAACCTTCTCCATCGCCGAAGTCGGCAAACACTTTCAATGCCGGGTGAAGAAGAACCGGCGGCCATGCGACTCCCATATATGCCTCGACCGTGTCTGCACGACTCTGGGGGTAGCCGTAATAGTTGACTCCATAAGTTATATCTACAGTCGGACTTACCGGCTTCGTGTAATCCCACGTTGCAACATATTCGTCGATGTCGCTCGTGTCGTCAAGCCCGTATATTGCCGACAGTTGAAGACTGTGTCCGCTGTCGCCCAGTGTAAATTTCACATCAGAACCGATAGCATCTTCATTGTCGGGCAACATGTCGAAACCGCGCCAGATATAGCTCGACAGGTACGTCACTCCGGTCGTGATGTCAACTTTGTGTTCTTCTGCATAAAGCGCCTGGGATGCAAGCAGCATTACGGCTAATATAATTATTCCCTTTTTCATAATCTGTTACCCCCGCTTATGGAGACACATAGAGCCTAATGATAAATCAATGCAAAAAACGTGTCAATAGGCTTTGGTTGCCGGTTATAGACATTTGATAACTGTGTCGAGTTCATACGTATGAGCCACTTGCAAAATTATGTTCGTAGCGAGGTCGAGCGAAATTGTTCAGAGCAAGGCAGAGGTGTAAAATCCTCGCAGGCGTACTTGCAGAGTACGTCGAGGACGATTTTGCGCCGACAACGCAGCTATGGACAATAGCAGCCGACCGCAGCAGAATCAGAATTTTGCAATTGGC
>JAJRTR010000054.1 GCA_024278215.1 bacterium | reverse complement strand
CCCTGAGGCATTCACTTCCCGAATTTCTCTTTGCCGGGGATAATCAGGCCGACCTTGCGTTATTCATCCTCGAAAACGCCGACCCTGGTAGATTACCTGACTTTCGCCTTGCAGCTTGATGGTAAACTTGGTACTGTCCAGCTTATAAATAAACCTCAGATATTTTACGTAATCAATCAAATTTGAAATGGGCCTTGGTTCGTGAGGAAGACCAACTGCGACGGGATGAATTGAAACAAGGTTCGTAGCAAGTTCAGTGCCTGTTCTGGATACCGCGACAATAAAAATTGGAGAATCACTGAAACGAATATTTGATTCACAAGGTGTTCTTTCCGACATAAATGAGAACCTCCTCCTTAAACAATGATGCGGATGAAAGTCAATTTTCTCCGAACTCACAACTTTTGTAACGGGCCGTAACATCCCGGGATGTGAGAGAATCAACAGTGTCAAAACATTGCTTTTCTTCGATTCCGGACGAGATACTTAAGACACCCATATTTTAATGATGTCAATACCAGGCGAACATTGTCTCTAATACCGTGGACGCGGTAGGCTCCTGTGTGGATTTTTGCGATGAAGTGCGCCTTTTTTATCTGTTTTCTGGTGAATCCCGGATAATCTACGCATGGGTCCATGGGATAGATAGAAAGATTATCATACGACGAAAAATCGGGTACATCGTAGAAAGTCCCATTCTGTTCGAACCACCGATAAGCCGCCGTCCCTTTGAAAGGGTGCATCATGTTCCAGAATATATAATCAGGTTGAAGATCACGCGCCAGGGCAATGGACTTCATTGTGGCGGGCATAGAATCGTGCGGCAGTCCGACCACGAAGCATAGGCCCAGCTTGAAGCCGTGTTGTTTTATAAGGATTGCAGAGCGGCGGATATCGTCGAGCGTTTCACCCTTGCCTATCCTGTCGAATACTTCCGGGTCTCCGTGTTCCACGCCGATGGAAAGCTGAAAGCAGCCTGCTCGCCTGAGAAGATATAGGAGTTCATCATCAACTCTGTCCGCTCTCATGTTTGAAATCCAGAACGACCACGGGAACTGCTCATCAAGGAACATGCGGATAAAATTCTTGAATCTCGGAAGGTTCTGGCTGGGGCTGCTGTCGATTATGTCGAGCTTGGAAACGGCAGGATAACGTTCGCGTGCAAGGTGCAACTCCTGTATACATTTTTCGAGTGGTCTGGTCCGCCATTTGCGTGACGAAATGGTCTCCACAGCACAGAACGCGCAATTGTGGGGGCAGCCCCGGCTGGTCAGGAGAGGATAAACGGATAGTTTTTCATGATTGACGAACATGCGATAATCGTTGATTGGTTGGTTTTTCAGGGACACAGGATAGCCCTGGATTATCTCCGGGCGGTTTGTAAAATCGAATGATCGCTGCATCACGGAGAGTATGACATCTTCGGCTTCGCCTTTGACAATATATTGTATTCGGTGGTCGTCAAGGAGACTGTCATCACAAAGTGTTGCATGAGGGCCGCCGACAAGCACGGGGATTCCCAGGTGATAGACATAATCTATCATTTCTGATGTCTGTTGCCACATGCTGGTATAGCCGGAGAACCCTACGACATCTGGTTGAAATTCACGTATTACGCTATGAAGGGACGGCATCTGCGGAGCGATATTGAAATCCAGGACACGCACAGTAAAGCCGTTGTCGGCAAGCAGGGTCGCCAGCGCAGCCAGCCCATAAGAGGGAATGTAAGGCGAAAGTTTGTCGGCACGCGGTAGAACCAGCAGTACCTTATGCGGATTGTCGACAAGCCGTTTCCGGCGCAACTGCGCCACTGTTTCCGAGTTCGCAATATACTTATTCTTTAGCGTGCGTTCGAAAATGCGCCAGTCGGGAATTATGCGTCGCCTATTGGAAGCAATGCGGCGCTTCAGCACGGCGGGCAGATGCGTCACGGCACCGGCCAATGCGTGTATTTTTGTTTTGTCTCCATGCGACCATCGGAAAAGACTCTCGCTCAGAGTGCGCAAAAAGTGCTTCCAGATAAACCGGATATTCTGAATGTTTTTCCATACGAAAAGGATATGATTGCGTTCGATGACAGTCTTAATCTTTTCATCGGAAAAATGCACGCCGATTGTAGCGCGGCTTTCGTGGAGCACTACGGCATTGGGTTCGTAAAGGATCCTCCAGCCACGTTTCAATGCCTGATACCCCAAGTCCGTATCTTCCGCGTAAAAGGGGCTGTACATAATGTCGAACCCGCCTATCAGCCTGACTTTGCGCAAGTCCATAAGCGAGGCGCAACCGATGGAGACGAATTGTTCTCCCGGCACAATCGTATCGTCGTCATCATGTGTATACCAGAACTTTCCGTTTTGCATGAACGCGACCGAGCGCAGGTGTAGTGGCTTATTGTCGTGGAGACGGCGCACCTGGGGCGATACGCTGAATACATCCGGATCGCTGAAATGCGGAAGAAGTGCGTCGACTGCGCCGGGATCGAGTTTAATGTCATTGTTAAGCAATAGCAGCAGGTCGTATTGAGCGACGTCGATACCGCTGTTGCACGCGCCCGGAAAACCACGGTTCACAGCCAGTGCTACAATCTTTACGCTTGGAAATTCTTCTTCAATGAATTCCCTGCTTCCATCTGTGCTGGCGTCATCAACTATAATGACCTCAACACTCCGGCCCGCGGCGGCCTGCCTGTGCGCCTCCTCCAGCACACTCGGAAGAAACATCTTTAAAAGGTGCTTCCCGTTGTAGTTTGGAATCAGGAAGCTGATACCGGACGTATCGACCGGACTGCAATACTCCTGTTTAGAGTGTACGGCGCCGGGGAATAGACCTGCCAGAGTGATGAGAAACGGAATGATCGATAAAAGAGGAATGCATAACGTATAGAGGATTAGAGGCAAAAGAACGAATGTCTGGAGATGTTCTGTTTCCCCATTGAGATACACACCCGTGACTTGCCGTCCGCCTAACGCGATTGCAAGAAATTCCAAATGCTCATAACCCTTCTTGTCCCGGGAATTGTAGAGCAGGATGATCTCGGAGAATTTTTTCTTTCTCAGCGCGAGAAGCCAGGACAGACGGATCATTCCGATATTGAACATACCGTCTTCGGGGAAAGTGAATATTTCACACTCCGGATACTGTTCCGCGTAGAGCTCTGCAAATTGAGGCTGCACCAGAGCTGCAATCGGGCCGTGTTCACGGTGTTCCCGATAAACAGTTTCGAAATGTTCATGAGTTCCGCTGCGGATGATGAGAATCAATATTTTTTATCCCTGCTTTTGTGGCGTTGCCTGACGACATCGGCGACCGGGCGCGTAAGATATTCCACAAATTCTATGCTCTTGAAATGAATATGCAAATAAGCGAAGGTCAGTAATGAGGAAATGACCCGACCAGCATTACTGCTAATCCCAATCCGGCCAACGGCTACCTGGGCTTTCAATTTCGCTGTTCCAAACGGAGTGGCGACCAGATCCTCGGTACTGCCGTCGGGATACATGCCTATAACCTGCGGACTATCAAATGCTCGTGCCAGTGTCTCCAGATGATCATAGAACATTCTGGTTTTTGTATTGTAAAGCAATATGACTTTGCTGTATTTCTCTTTTCTCATGTTTCTCATAAAATCTGCTGTCACATGAGATATTTCAAACATTCCGTCCCTGGGGAAAAGCATTATACGACAATTAGGGAACTCACTCCTGATTCTCTCCCTCGAAGACGGTTGAACAAGTAGACATATTTTTTCACCGGAGCCAAAAAGAGCCAGTGCTTTTTGCAAGTGTTTATCTGGAGCTGTTTTTATTATCAGTATCAATCCATCACTCCCTCAATAGTTCTAAGCTTTTAGCCTTAATCCGCAAGGTGATACGCCTGTGCTACAGAATTTTGTTCGGGCAGAATATAGCGCCTTTGCAAGGACATAAGACAGTCTCGACATCATTTTATAGGTCTGCACCGGGCAAAGATGTCCACACAAAAATAGTTCTTCAATACCGGAATTCCGCATAGAGTTTCGATCATGCTTTGAAATTGCTCGTCCCCTCCGCAGCCTGTTGCGCCCTGCTCGACGAAAACGTCGGCATGGAAATACGGCTCCAGCATGTGTTTCAGGCTGTCGGGGGTTTGTTCGTTCACATGCACCATCTCCAGGTATACTGTCCTTGGATATTTTTTTATGTACTTCCCATACATCAGCATCGAGAGCCCCCGTAGAAAATCATGGCCTTTTTCAATGAACAGCCGGTTGGGCGCTGTGTGGATAAGTGCGGATCCATTTTGTTTCAGCACTCGCCGCACTTCTGAAAACATGTGGTCCAGCTCTTTGTCAAGCAGGTGTTCAACAATATCGATCATTATTATGAAGTCGAATGAATCGTCCTTGAACGGCAGCGATAATGCGTTGGCTGCGACAAGCCCTGCATTGCTTCCAAGACGGTCTTTCGACAAGCTCAATGACTGAAAAGAAAAATCCATACCTACGACCGAAGCGCCTTTTCCCATAGCAAAGGCCAGGTGTTCTCCCCTGCCGCAACCGATGTCCAGCATTTTCTGGCCGGCACGGATATCCATGAGTTCTTCGACACGGGATATTCTTCTTGATTTCGGATTAGAGAAGCCTTCGCAAACGTGGTAATAGTCGTTGTCGTAGAGATCAGACGGTACGGACGTATTCCTGTTCGGCAATGTATTCGTCCGATGGGCGATAATTCCTATTTCAACCACACCATGGAGATTTTCTTCCATAAACTCCCTGATATCCTGGAGAACCATGCTGGATTTTCCGCGGAGAGCTTTCCATACAGAATTCAGGTCATTTCCATAAGCCACTCCTCGATGTCCCAGTACTTCAAGTCCGGCTTTTTTGCATATTTCCTTTAATTCATCAAGCGAATATTCCGTTTCCCACGGGAAAGCCCAGTTGCTGAATAGTTGCTTGAACCTTTTGTTTAAAGTATATGCCGAGAAACGGAAAGGAACGAAGACAATCACCCAAGTGGAAGATACACGTGCCATTTCACGCAACACAGAAACCGGGTCGAGAAAATGCTCGACAACACCACGATTGAACACGATGTCAAATGATCGATCCGCAAAAGGCAAGTTTTGCAGATCTCCAACATAAAACGCGCCGTTCGCCTTGTTCAATTCATAGTTTTCCGAAGATAGCTCCACGGCACCTGGACTCAGGTCCATGAGGTGTGTATCGGCACCCCAGAGAGCAAGTTGCGCCGAGTCCAGTCCAGCGCCGCAGCCCGCCTCGAGGATTTTCTTCCCCTCGATGACGCGAATCCAATCTTGGATAATTTCCGCTACATACGGAATTGCCCCATCAATACAGGTGGTCTGTCGATCCGCCCAGTTGTCATCCCACTTGCTTTTCGAGCTGTTTTTGTCTTTTTTCATACGTTTTCTATTCTCTGCCCCGTTACCTCATAATGTATGTTGCTGTTTTCCCGGATGTGTCCGCAACTATAACAACCGCAATTAGCAATAGGATTGCGCCGGGTCGGCAGATCGGCCATTTTTTTTCTCATTTCAATGTATTTTTCATTATTCCATATCTTTGCAAATGGCTCCTCCAGTACGTTTCCCATTACACTTGAACAAGAGCAACAAGGCCTGACATCGCCCCAGCTTGTGATCTGTGTAAAAGTCCATCCTATGTAGCATGGCGCCTTTGAATGAAAATTCTTCGTCGATAGAGGTTCTGGGTTCCACATCGAAAAATCAACATTTATTCTTGGCCTGCTATCATTAGCTTTCTCAAAAGCACGAACTTCGGTCCGAACTTGTTCTATGTCGCCGGACTCGAGCAGGAGGTCGCGGATTTCCGGAAACACAAAAACCGGAACAAGTGCTATGTAGTCCACACCGAGTTCAGAACCAAGCTTCAGCATATCCCCTATTTCATGGATGTTGATTGAGCTGAGCACGAAGGAAATACCTATATCAGGGCCTATTCCGCATTTCTTTTTTTCTTCCACAAGTCCCGCGATATTCGAAACAACAATGTCGAATCCTTCTTCCGGCATATTTGTATGAATGCGAGCGTATGTCGCGGGTGACGCTGAGTTTAAACTTATATGTACAACACGGACTTCCGTCCTACCTATCGTATCCCTTATTTCCACGTCCATAAGGCGACCGTTTGTGACAACATTAGCAACAAGATTTTTATCAGCAACATATTGCATCATTTCACAGATATGAGGGTTCAAAAGTGGTTCGCCAAATCCTGTAAACACGATTGTTCCGCCGCCGACATCACGCAAGTCGTCGACTACGGTTTTGAAAACATCGAAATTCATAACAACCTTTTTCAAGTCTTCCGCGCGCTTGTAGCCTGGTGGCATCTGAAAGTCAGGGGATATTTCCCCGGGTTTATTTCTCGGAGAATGAAAAGCGCACATAACACACTTATAATTACATGCAGTGGACACGCTGAGATGCACATGTCGAGGCCCCACCATCGTCGTGGGTGATCGTACAGCAGAGGCTATATCGTGTTTCATGTGAATATATTCAGGAGTCGACTCCACGTATGACCGGATTTTTTCCATATCATTACGGGAAATCATTTCCTGTAGCGTTTCGGGTAAACGGGGAATGATCAGTTTCATGGATGGTGTAACAGCCGCAACACTCCTACTGAACGTATGCGCAAGGATGTTAATATTAAGATATCCGTTGCAATTATCACTATTGCACACGAAAAACACCCCGTCCCGTGCTGCGGCCCGGCATGCTTGCAGTGTTTCATCCGAAAGTGTCCATGGGTTCAGGTATTCTCCAGCATAAGTGATGATCTCCCATCCCGGTAGGCGGTCGCGTGATTCGTCGACTCGATTTTCCCTGGTTATAATCGTGTATGCAGTGTTACACTCACGCACGGACAGCATTTCAGCCGCCCGAAAAACCATTACCTGCGGCGCGCATGCAATCAGCAGTTTTTTCTTCTCCATAAACCTTCCCTGTTCCGGTAACTGACCCGGATTCCTCACAAAGAAATCCGGAAAATCGGGATAACGCCTATTTTACTGCGTTGCGACGGCGATTCGGGATCGGTCACATACTTTCAGTATGCTCACGCACCACTCACTTGCCGCGCATTGCATTATAGGCGTTCTTCCGGTTTTTGAACCCGCATTTGTGAAATATGTGGGATAGACCACCATATTGGAAATTATAATGCAAACCTGATGTTAAGGAAAGTTCAGAAGCAGAGGAAGTACGGGAATTATTAGAGAAAAGAAAATATTAGATCCCGACGGCGCAAGTTTTTTCTATGCGGTTTGAGAAAATGGGGTGTTTTTCACACTTCCGTCAGAATAGGTGACAGGATGCACACGTTTCGGGTGCTCTCGAGCCCGGATGCAGCTTCACGGCAAAGCATAATAGCAGGATTGTCCCCCAATGCTTATATTCTTTCTGCAAAAACTTCGATCATATCACCCGCGTCGAACTGATCGATCACCTTCCTGTAAAACGCAGGGCCGTTTCGCGTAGCATCGCCGGGATCGCTGTTGCAGGTTTGAAGGAGTGCATTGCGGACATAACTCCAGCAGCATGTTGTTCGCATTTGTCTTATGCGGAATCCATGTTGTAGGAGAAGCTTCCTGAGAGCCTCCGGCGCGAAACAAACCACATGTTCCGGTGGTGTGAAGAGGGGCCAATCGGCACCGAACAAAAGGGCGCCTGCCGACCGGCTGTTCGGGACCGCTATGCACAGCAGTCCTCCACTCCTCAATTTCGTCCTCAATTCTTCCAGTAATTGCCCGGGTTCATATACATGTTCGAACACCGACCATAATGTGACTGTGTCAACACTTCCGTGTTCGACCTCCTTTAAATCATGGACCATGCTGATTCCGCGTTCATGCAGTACACTTGCAAACAAAACGCTGACTTCCTGCCCTATCGCATCCCATCCTCGACGTCTTGCTTCCAAAAGGAATCCTCCGCAAGCGCACCCCACGTCAAGGAGCCTTCCTGTTGCACTACCCTGATGTCTGTAAATTTCGTCTAGCCGGTACCTGTAATTCACCCCCTGAACTGCTTCCAGCGCATCCAGTAACCAATCCCTGTGCAGGCTAGACAATTCATCACTGTAGAAGCTTTCCATGAGTATCTTTTCAGGCAGTCGGGGAGAGAGAAAAATGCTCTTGCACTCCTCACACAATCGGTACGTCATGCTCCATTTTTTCACATGCCGGTGTGAAGATGTACTGTTGCACACAGGGCAGTCAATCTTTTCAAGAATGGGTTGTTTTCCAGAATCCTCATTAGTTGGGTTTGCATTGATCGTTCGAATATCGCATACTTCTCATTAAATGATATATGCTGACTACTTGAATTATTGTTCATATTCTTCTTATATCCTGTTCGCATTGACAAAAGGCAGAGCGATGATTGATCGGGTAGATTATACCATATTATGGTATAATCTGCCTGTAATAATTTGTCATTTCAGGTTCCCAAGCATGTTTTCCAGGAGAAATGTTAAATCCAAAAATTATTTGAGCTTGATATAAAAGACAGTAGAGCCAATTGCCACATTATGTTCGTAGCGAGGTCGAGCAAAATTGTTCGTAGCAAGGCGGAGGGGCAAAATCCCCGCAGGCATACTCATCGAGTACGTCGAGGATGATTTTGTGCTGACAACGCAGCTATGGACAATTGCAGCCGACCGCAGCAGAATCAGAATTTTGCAATTGGCTCAGTAATGAGAAGTTGTGCCTTGCTCCAGCGTTCGTCCTCTTTGACAGGATTCGTTGTGCTGTAAAGCGCGCCCCATTTATCTTCCCCGGGATTTTTCACAAAGAAATCCGGAAAATCGCGATAAGGCATGTTCTACTGCGTTGCGGCAGCGATTCGGGACCGGTCACATACCGGCATTTTGAGCAAGAGGCCGACTGGTCGGCTGCTCTCTCACCACTCACTTGCCACGCCTGTCACAGGCATTCCCCCGATTTTTGGCCTGCATTGGTGAAATATGCGCGTTAAATCCTATACCGTTCAAATACGGGCAGGGAAACAATAGAAACGCTGATAAACACTGGCGTTATTTGGTACATTAGGTCTTAACTGAACGGTATTGGCGTTAAATCCGTCGAACCCAAATGCCGTGGGACAATCACGCAACGGTGTTTCCACCGTCTCCAGTGGCGTTTCCGTGCATAGCTTCTCAATAATTTCATATTTAACAGGGAAATCTCTGTGGGTGTGCGCTTGGAGATTCTTTTCAAAGAAAGACATCCTGGGTTTCCGCTTCTTTCAAAGACTGCTATATTATACGGTATACGGATCGTCCTGAGGAAGGGAAAGCCGGTGTTTCACAAGAATGCCTTATGCACGATGTAGCAGGTAACTGCACATGCTTTTCCTTATTACGATAATTAGCGCGCCGTCGATTCTCTACCTGTGCGCATTGCCGGAACATGTTGTTAACAGGTATAGTTTGAGAATATGAAACAAAACAAATACCTCATAATTCACCTTATGCCGTTTCTGCACTTTGGGGGCGGTCGCGCCGTTGTTAATGTGATTAAGGAACTAAGCGAATACGGCGGAATCAGTCAGATACTTGTTACAAACGGTGAAATCGACGATCTTTATGACGATGTTACTTTTTTAAATGAAGTTTCGGACTGTATCGAAGAGCGCATTACAACTGATATTTTCAAGCGTGATATTAAGAAGCTTGCTAATGCTTCAATGAAGATAGGGAATATTGTCGAACAAAACTGTCGCAAGGCTGCCGGGATGAAAGTAATATTCCACGCAAACACTGGAATGTCCTGCTATTGTGCATTAGTGGCAGCTAAGATGTTGGAAGGCATAGCGGATTGTCGTGTTGTCTCAACACTCATGGGCGGCAGTCACGATAAACCGGATTCTTATAAGGCAATGGATGCCCGGGTTTTGAATCAAGCCGATCTATTGTTGCCTATAAGCAATAGCGTAAAAAGTCTTTTAATTGCTGAAGGCGTAAATGAAACGCTGATGAAAGTGCATTATTGTGGATTGTACCTCGATGAAATATCGGCGGAGGCGGTGACAAAGAAGGAAGCTCGTGATTTGTTGGGGCTCCCTGTGGAAGCCACGATTGTGGGGACAGTTTCACAGTTAAGCCCGCGAAAAGGAGTGGATGCCATGCTCAGGGCATTCAGTATGGTAGCCGCGCAGCGGGAAGACGCATTGCTGATGCTGGTGGGCAAAGGTCATGAGGATGTCGATATAAATTCGCTGGCATCGGAGCTTGGAATCAGGGACAGGGTGCGACGATTCGGACATGTCCGGAATCAATACATGGCAATATGCGCCATGGATGTTGTTGCAATGACGAGCAGATTCGAGGGCCTGGGGCTGCTGCTGGTGGAGGCCCAGACGCTTTGCAGACCGGTAGTGAGTTTCGCAACGGGTGGAACTCCTGAAACAATAATAGACGGCGAGACCGGATTCCTCGTGCCGCATGGAGATGATAATGCGTTGGCCGACAGGATCGTGACCCTTTTGAGCAACATTGAACTGTACGGCAGGATGGGAAAAAGAGCCGGTGAATGGGTGTGTGAAAAATTTGATATTCGAGCGAACACGAAGACGCTTGTTGATATTTATCGAAGTTTGTTCCTGTAAACATGAGATGTCAGATGGCATATTACGTTAAAGGCGATAATTGAAATGCACATCGATTCGGAGACTTGCGGCAAATGAAAATTGTGGTAGACGCCAGGTCGTATTTTTTCCGAAGCGGTGTCGGAGTGTATACCCGCAATGTACTCGATTCGATGATTAAGAATGAATCCGGTAATGAAATTACCGCTTTTTTTTCATCACATCGAAGAATATCCGACATACCGATCTCAATGTCTGTCGCGGATGTAAGGATTTCACGGGCCGAGTGGGAAGACCCCGATTCGCTCCGCGTATTCGCAAATGAAGTTGACGCCGCTGATGCGGACATTTGCCTGATGCCTTTCCTTATGAACGAAATTCACATGAAGACACCTCTTGCTGTCGTCATCCATGACATTATACCTATCATCCGACCTGAGTATTTCACGGATGCCGTCAAACGTAATTTCACATTTGACAACATCAAAAAGATTATAAACAGCGCCCGGGCAGTTATTTGTGACAGTTGTTGCACGAGAGACGATATAGAGAAAACATTTGATATTGACGCCGATAAATTAAAAGTCATTCATCTCGGCGTATCTGATCTCTTTTCTCCGAGGTCTGTTGATGAGATCAAGTCGACACTGCAAAAATATAGTCTGGATTATAAACGCTATGTGTTGTTTTCGGGTATGATTGAACCACGAAAGAATGTCGATTGCCTGATAAAAGCATTTTATCAAAGCGTCTACCTTCAATCGGAATCAATGAAACTGGTGATTGTGGGAAAAAGGGGTTGGAATGTAGATGGTGTATATGAGGCAGCCGGTCGCGGGGTCGCGAACGGGAGTATAGTGTTTACAGAGTTTATACCGGTCGAGGACCTTGCGGCGCTCTATTGCGGCGCGGTATTGTACGTATATCCGACATCGTATGAAGGATTCGGATTGCCTGTATTGGAAGCCATGGCGGCGGGGACTCCTGTGTTGTCTTCCAGATGCTCGTCCATTCCTGAAATAACCGGGGATTGCGCATGTCTTATTGAGCCGGGCGATGTTGCCGTAATGACAGAGGCGATGGATCAGCTCATGTCATCCCCTGCGCTTCTTGCAAAAATGGCGCGCAGTTCGCTGGAGAGGGCAGGAATGTTTTCATGGGATGAAACCGCTCGTAAAACAATCGATATTATATCATCATGTTTCAGATGACTTCGTGGCGGCGTTCTTATGGATATAGTGGCCGGGCTAACCCCAATACCAGTCACTTAAGCAATATAGGTGCTCAAAAGTCAGTGTTTATCATGATATTATGATTCTTTATCGCCTTAAGTGAACGGTATTGGACCTAACCCGCATATTTCACAAACGCGGGTTTAATAACCGGGCTAAAACCCTGTGCACATGCACAAAGCAAATAACTTAGTGCATGGCACACTGCGGTGTTCTCATAATTATGTTATTTTGCGAGTGAATCGGCTGAAAAGGTTCGGAATATGACGAAAGAAAGAATTATCGACACCATACAGACACCGCGATGCAGTATTATTATTCCGGTCTACAACCAGTATGAGTATACAGTCGGATGTCTTGACGCGATAGCGCGAAATACGAAAGGCGCTTATGAGATCATACTGGTGGATAACGGATCGGACGATGAAACGAAGACGTTGACGGAAAGAGATAATATGCGCATCGTTCGATTCAACAAAAACATGGGATATGCAAAGGGCAATAATGCGGGTGCAAAAATCAGCAAAGGAGAATTTCTTGTTTTTCTGAACAATGACACGATACCGGGAGAAGGCTGGATCGAGGGTCTGACCGATGTTTATGAACAAATTGAGAATGTGGGCATTGTGGGCTGCATGTCACTGTATCCAGGTGGAGGGCGGGTGCAGTATGCCGGGATGGTATTTGATCGCGAAAAGAATCACTATCCGCTGTACTCGAATATTGATGCACGTGCGCCGGCAGTGAACCGGGTTCGCGAGTTTCAGGCTCTTGCGGGTGTGTGCCTTTGCATTGAAAAGAATTTTTTCCATGCTATAGGTGACTTTGATGAGAACCTGGATAATTGTTATGAGGATGTGGATATCTGCCTGAGAGTGCGAGCCGCGGGGAAAAAGGTAGTATACAGCCCTTGGTCGAGGATAGAACATTTCAGTTCGATCACACTCAATGCGGATAAAAGAAAGATGAAGAAAAATATGGATAAAGGAAAGGCGTATTTCTATTCTAAATGGCGGGATATTATCGAGAACGACGACTATATTTTCATTGAAGAAGACAGAAGATTCATAGAAGATCATAAGATGAAATATACAGATTTTTTCACCTCGCGTGATACGTCGCCTGATACCCCCGGCATAAATGCGATACATAGAGAATTCATGAGTTGCGCCGAGCATATAAAGAATGTCAGACTATTAAAGGATTTTGTCGGACATGTCATGATGGGCGGTTTGAGGTCGAAGGGGATAAGAAGAATAATTTGCTTCGGCGCATCGGAGTCGGGCAGGATAATAATCAGGGCCGCAGAAGAAACCGGTATGGGTATCGCGGGGATTATTGATTCCAACCCGGCAAAACAGGGCTCAATATTCATGGGGCGCGTTATAGAGCCGCCTGTGAACATCGAGATGCTCGACGCCGACGCAATCGTAATTTGCTCGACAGGTTTTATTAATGAAATACGATCGACGATAGAATTGTTCAATAAAGGGGACTTGCCGGTTTTCGACATTGCGTTCGATTATTGAATTGCGCAGTTCTCGAAATCCGCTGGACAACAAAATGAAAATTGCGCTTTTAAATGTTGTGGGACGTGAAGACCTCGATCAACTGATGCCGGTCGGCCCGGGATACCTGAAATCATACGTTGAACAACATCGGAACTGTTATGATATCGAGATAATCGATGACCCGCAACTGCTCTGGGAATGCAGCTATGATATTGCAGGTTTATCGTGTGTGTCACAGAACTTCGGTGCAGCTATAAATATTGCGGACACGGTGAAACGCAAAACAGGAGTGCCTGTCGTCATAGGTGGATTTCACATAAGCCTGCTTCCGTACACGCTTGCGCCGTCTATGGACATCGGCGTCATCGGTGAAGGCGAACAAACATTCCTTGAACTCCTCGATGCATTTAATAAAACGGGAACGCTCGAAGAGGCTGACCTCGAGAGAATTCCCGGAATAGTGTTCAGGCGCAAAGGAGGAGAGCTAAGCCTGACAACTCCAAGGCAACCTTTTAAAACTCTGGATATACTCCCTTTTCCGGATCGTGAAACAACGAAAAAGAGCTGGCAGTCTATTTATCTCTTTACTTCGCGCGGATGTCCATATCGTTGTATTTTCTGTTCTTCATCGAAGTTCTGGGGACATGCAAGGTTTTTCTCGGCGGATTACGTTATTGATGAACTTGCCCATATTATAAATAAATTCCCTGAATCGCGGATAATATCTTTCAGCGACGACTTGTTTATCGCCGACAGAAAACGTTTCAGGAAAATAGTCGAGGAGATACATAGAAAAGGATGGGCAACGGAGCGAAGTTTCATCTGCAACGTCAGGGCGGATTATATTGACGATGAATTTTGCGAACTCCTGAAAAAAGGCGGCATAAGACAGGTCAGCTTTGGTCTTGAATCGGCGAATCAGAGAGTGCTGACAGAACTGAAGTGTTCGACATTGACCGTTGACCGCTGTCGGGAGGCCGTGGATACTCTGCACAGGCATGGAATAGTAGTCCACACTACTTATATAGTCGGGTCGCCTGGAGAGACGGAGGCCGAAGCACGCGAGACATTCGACTTTATCTACGAGCATATAGCCGAGGGTAAGATTGCCGAAGCGCTGTGCAATATTATGTGTCCTCTGCCTGGAACAAAGCTATGGGACGCTGCCCTTTCAGCGGGAATTGTTTCACATGATATGGAATGGAGCAAGCTGAGTCATTACACCTGGACCGGAGGAGGAAACTATAATCTTCTATCACTGGATGAATGGCTGGAGATGCGTGAAAAAAATAACGGCATCTATCTCAACAGAGCCATGGATAAAGAGACCCTCTATGATCTTATGAGAGAATACGAACAAAAAATCCTGGCGGCAAAGCTTGATAATCTTTACGAAGAATATAAAGATCGGATGGTCCCGTGGGTCAAGGAAATAAAGGCTGTGAGAAATATCTACAGTGTTGTCTGCTATGGTGCCTGTGATTTCGGACGAGTGGTAATGAAAATTCTTATGGACGAAGGCATAGAAATACTTGGAGTGGCCGACGGCGACCTCAAGAAACAGGGCCGTGATTTCCTGGGACACAAGGTAATACAGATGAATGTGATTCCCACTTTACATCCCGATGCCGTCATTGTGTGCTCGATAAGACGCGAATACGAAATTTATAATCAGATAAAGAAATTGGAAAAGGCTGGAATTCCCGTTATCATGATTTTTAAATGAGGTTCCCGAAAAGCCATGGTGCTTTTTATTACGTATTGAAAGACCTTGCTTTTTAAGGTTTCGGAGGGCATAATTTAATCAGGTTTCATAGGGAAAATACCATGTGGAAAATTGCGAAGTGTCGGCCTCATTAAAAAGGGTTATCCTGACAATTGTTATCCTCACCGCACTGCTGGGTTCTCGTGCTGAATGTGAATGGCATGAACATCACACTATTGTTTACCTGTCATACGTCGAGGGGCTTGATCAGCAGGATGTATGGCTGTCACTTGCGACGGATAATGTTACCGCGTTCAATTTCGAATACATGCCGGACGTAAGTCTCGTGCATGAGTTCGAGACGGAAATGTTTGTTTCCGGTGGTGACCTCGAACTGCTCTGGAAGGGTGACAAAGACAAGAGCCGCCTTCTCGCCGGGAGAACAAACGCGGATATTATCATAGTAGCGCGCCATCGCAGGATTTCCGGAGATAAGATCGCTTCGCGTTTCCGTGTCAACTATATGCCGCTGGACGGCACTGTACGAAGTGCTGTTTTTGAACTGCGCACTGATGCGGAAAGTGTGACTGATTTTCAGAAGGACGTATTCTCCGAACTTGTCGAAAGACTCCCTCTAAGGCTGGACGCCAACTTCTGGGACGGACGCGAACTTGCCGCAGACTGGCATGTCTTCTATCTTTTCGGAGAGGGTGTAAGCCTGCTGCGAAACGACAGGATCGAGGCCGGACTCAATACGCTCAGGAGTGCGCTTCATGAGAATGCGTTTCGAGACCTGAATTATTTCCTCGGCAAGTTCTTTGTAACGAGGCAGTTCAACTTTCAACTTGCGACAAAGTACCTGACGGCAATAATAAAAGAGCATCCGGATGACCCCGGAGCCCGATACCAGCTTGGTCTGGCATATCGCCTGATGGGCGAGTATGACCGGGCAGCGGAACAGCTCGAAAAGACTGTCGCTATAAAGCCTGGTTTTCTCGAAGCCTACATCTACCTCGGCACCATATATACTGATCTCGGCGACCTGGACAAGGTTATTCACAACTATAAAGCTGCGCTGGAGATAGCTCCGTTCATGCCGTCCGTGTGGTATTCTCTTGCAAGTGTTCAGGCCCTGACAGGCAATGCGCAGGACGCTTTATTTTCTCTCAGACGTTGCCTCGAACTCGACGCAGAAACATTTTACCGCCTTGCAGGCAGCGACACGGACTTCGCGTCTATCAGGCACACTGCCGAATTCAATCAATTGTTGTCCGGGTATAAGCCCTGATACAGGTTTCAGCCGCGCCGGCGGTCTATCGCTGCAAAAAAGGCCGATATGAGCACATATAAAAACACATCGGAATTAATTGTTGGAAGCACATTTTATACTGCTTTTATTTTAGTTATCGTTGTTTTTGTTATGCTTGTTTTTGTTCCCGGATGCGACATGGGAAAAGAAAGCATAGCGCCGAAAAAAGGGACGCCGTCGGAACCGATCTTTCCCGACGCCGCCTTCAGCATTCCCGGCATGTATATTGTCGAGGCGGCTGGTGATTCGGCCATACTTTCGAAAATCAGGGAAACCGGCTTACTGGTCGTATCTCTCGATTGCGACAGGCCGCTTATGTGCTCGAAAAATAAGTATGGAATCCCGAGGGGGTTCGAGGTGGACCTGTTGCGCCAGTTCGCATATTTCCTTGGCGCGAAACTGAATGTGGTCGGCTCGGACCGGGAGTCTATGATCAGCGGTCCCGCGGTTTGCGGCGCGGATACAGCTTCTTTCTTTTCCACCCCCTATTTCTACAGCTCGGAGACAGGATGGCTTTGCCTGAAGGTTGAAGACGATCCTGTGTTTGCGGATGTGTTTAATCTGGTCTTAACCCATATTTATGAAACAGGTGCCTATCAGCAACTGTTCATGAACTGGTTTAAGAAGTCGTATTATCCAGAAAAATCGGAAGGAGAGCCTGCGGGGATTGAGACGCAGTAGACTTGAAAACAGGATAATCCTCATGGTCATACTGATAGTGGCCGTGACAGTCGGCTGCTGCATGGCTGCATACACATTTATTTTCCGCAGCAGTCTGGACGACGAGATAACACAGGAGATCGCCTACGGCAGGGAGGGTATCAGGAAAGCGGTGTCGGAACGAGCTGGACGGGCAGAGCTGATAGCGCGGCTGCTGGCAGCCAACCCGCAGATCGGCGAATCGATTATCTCCGGTGGTTCTCTTTCGCTTCTTTCGGTGTTGAGAGAACACAGGGGCCGCATGAATATCGACATCCTTTCCGTAATAGATAAGGATGGAGTAATAATCAGCCGGCTTGAAACGGCGCAGGATGTGGAAAGCCGCAGGATCAGAAGCGGCGAGCCGGTGTTCCTGAATCCTCTTTTTAAAAATGCGGTTGCCGGCCTTGCATCGACAGGTGTCGAGCTGTGCCTGCCGGATGTTGTGTGTGTGGATTCTTATGCCCGGGTGTACACCGGACCGGGCAGTGACCGGCGGTTAGTGGGATATGTGAGTGCGGGCTATATGCTCGACAACGATTTCGCACGCGAGATAAGAGGAACGTCAGGCACAGACTACATTCTCCTGCGGCGCAAACGTGTGCTGTCGAGTTCCATATCTTCCGACAGTCTGTCCCCGGAAGAAGTCAGGCAACTGTCCGACATGATATCAATGACGGAAGCCGGAGGCCACAAGGGTGCCGACGACACTATTAGCCGCCAGTCGCTGGGCGGCGAACCCTACGCTATGGTTTCGAGCCTTGTCGAAGATGCCGCGGGGCGGTCGGTGGGCCTTCAAGTGATCGGCAGGAATATGGCCGACATGGAAGCGATGTGGCGTGAAGGAATTTTTTTCGCAATCGCAATCGCGGTTGTCGCTGTCCTGATGGCGCTGGGAGTCGGCGTGTATACGGCCAGAAGAATATTCATGCCGATGCGCAGGTTGACGGAAAGCGCCGGTAATATTGCCGACGGCAATTACGACGTGAAAATATTCATTAAGCAGAAGGATGAAATTGGCGAACTTGCCGGCGCTTTCAACGAGATGTCGGACGCTCTCAAGGAAAGGGAGCGGAACCTGAAGGAAGCCACACGCAGGTTGCGGGTGAATCAGGACCAGCTTATACAGTCGGGCCGGCTGGCGGCGGTGGGTGAGTTGGCGGCGGGTGTCGCGCATGAAATAGGCAATCCGCTCAGTGCTATTTCAGGCTATGCGCAGATGCTTCAGAGAAGGCCGTCGCTTGAGGAAAAGGACCGCGAATTTGCAAAGCAGATAGAAAGAGAAGCTGAGTTTATCGAGAAAATAATCCAGGACCTTCTCCACTTCTCCAGGCCATCGAAACAGGAATCCACGGTTCCCGAACCGGCGGATATCGTCAAGCTGCTCTATGCCGCACATAAAACGGTTTCCGCACACAAAGCTTTTCGGAAAGTGAATCTGCAGGTGGTTTTTCCCGATAACTTCCCGGAAGTTCCCTGCTTCCACAAAGAGATCATGCAGGTCTTTCTCAACCTGCTGATGAATGCCGCGCAGGCGATGGAAAACGGCGGAAGAATCATTGTTGAAGGAGTGGTCCTCGCGGATCATGTGAAGATAAAAGTCAGGGACACGGGACCGGGGATTCCAGCGAGTACGCGCCGCCGGATTTTCGATCCGTTCTTTACAACAAAACCGCCGGGGGTCGGCACGGGACTCGGCCTTTCAATATGCTACAGGATAATCGAAAAACATGGCGGAAAAATGGTTGTCGAGGATTCTCTCAGGGGGGCGTGTTTTTCTTTCACACTTCCTCGCGACGCAGGCGGTGACGGTGCCTGAAAGGCGGCGGCTGAACGTAGAAAAACCTTCTAATGTATTCACATGTGCAGGAGATAGACGCGGGACATCAGTATCGAGATTGAGACATGAACATCAGGGAGCGTCCAATGAATACAAGAATTCTGGTCATAGATGATAAAGAGAACATACGGATGCTTGTGTCGGAACATCTGGCATCGCTCGGCTATGAAGTGAAGACGGCAAAAGACGGCCCGACCGGCCTGAAACTTTTTAATGAAAATATATTCGAGATAGTAATTACTGATATAAAAATGCCGGGCGGAATGGACGGGATGGAAATTCTCGAGCAGGTGAAGGAGACAAGCCAGGAAACTGCTGTGATTATGATAACGGCGTTTGCCGATATGGACGATGCCATCAATGCTCTCAAGCGCGGCGCTTCGGATTATCTGAAAAAACCTTTTAAACTTGAGGATATCGAAAGCGCGGTTGAAAAAGCTGTCTCCGCGCAACGGCTCATGCTCCAGAACAGATTGTTGCGCCGCGAGGTGGAGAAAAAATATAATTTTTCTAATATAATCGCGAAAAGTGAACCGATGAAGAGGGTTTTCGATGCTATCGAGAGACTGGCACTGTCCAGCAGCACTGTTCTCATCTCCGGCGAAACCGGCACGGGCAAAGAACTTGTGGCCTGGGCGATACACGACAACAGCCGGCGGCGGGAACGTTCATTTGTTGTT
>JAJRTR010000053.1 GCA_024278215.1 bacterium | reverse complement strand
GGCACGTCGACGACAGGCACCGCCATAATTCCGGCGACGTATATGATTGCACCTCGGACCTGGGCGAGCGCAACTGTGACTCTCGCCGACATATATGATGTTAGAGATTCGAGCAGCAGGATATCAGGGTGCGCGACCGATATCATCGCCATGAGTGTCTCTCCGATCGTGCGTATCGCCTCGCTCGGCAAGCCTTTGCATTTAATCACGCCGCACTCGTCGGTATCGCTGCGGTAATATCCGGTTGAGCGCAAGGATGGATCGATAGCTATCACCCTGATATTTTTCATCTCACCCCACAGCCGCTACAGCTTCCGTTGGAATTCCATCAAGCTGCATTTGCAAACCCTCGGCTTCTTCAACTTCAGCCTGCGACGCAACACAGAGCGCCACCTTGACATGCTTCAGCGCGAGAGGGGCAATCTGCGCCCAGACGCTCTCGGTGAATGGGATTTCGATTTCAAGCTTGATCATGTCCCCGTTTCTGAGCGGACGAGGGCGCGCATTGAACCGAGAAGATACGATCTCTATCATTTCAGCCTCCATTTGCAATTCGGACAAATATCGGGCGAGAGTCCGCCCTCGACATCCTCGACCATGAGATGCCCGCAGCGCTTGCATTTAGGATAGCAATTACAAGCAGGAGAAAAATACGAGTACAGCGCAAACAAATTATCCACTTTGATTTCTTTCCACGACGTTCCGCAATGCGTACATTCCCCGCCATCAATCGCCATAAGGACCGCAGCAGATACCTTTTTTAATCCGGAATTATATAATCTCTCGGCTCTATCAATTTCGCGCTTTACAACCTCGCGATATTGAGCGGTCCTGTCTGCGGGTGGTGCGCCTATGATCTTGCCTGCTCGCATCAGCTTCTACCGGATAGTATTTCTGAGATGGTGTAATTCTTTTCGGTCTTCGTCTCTCGCGTCCGCTCGTATTCTTTAGGGGTTATGAATCTGTACCCATTGAAATACGCGACGATCTTCCCGCCCTTCCACTGCCTGCCGAGCGCATCTAAACCATCAGGATGAGCAGGTTTCTTTTTGATGTCCTCAAAATCCAGAAACCGATGCTCGGCGTTGAGGAAAGTTGAGGCGTGCATGATGAATTTTTCTTCGGTTCGCTCTTGTTTGAGTTTGATCTTGTAGCCTTCAAGGCATTTCATGATTTGCTCGATTTTGAATCCTTCTTTGTGGCGAGCTGCGAAAGCCTTTAGCGCACCGCCTTTATTTACCTTCCGAGGGTAGGCAGGCCAGAATTGAGTATTGAAATCCGACAAATGCCGAGGTTCTTTATCTGGTAATTTATTTGGTAAAGAATCTGGTATAGGTTGGACACTTTCGTCCACTCCATTGGTCAGATCTGTCCAATGCTTTGGAAGGTTTTGTCCAATGCTTTGGACATTTGCGAACGCATACCATTTAGTCCTGTCGTACTTTTTCTCATTGTAATTACCGCTCACGATCACGCCTTCAGCCTCAAGGTCTTGTAACAAGCGCGCTATTTTCCGCCGCGTCCAATACGGGAATAAATCGCACAATGCTTCGGCCGAATTATAGGTCCAGCACCGCCCGTCATAGATGTTTCGCTGGTTTGCGTAATTACGCCTGATCCAGTGCCGCAGATGATAAATGATGACGGCCTTTTCGACGCCGTATTGATTAGCGTCTTCGACCTCGAAAATATGTGTCATGATTCCCCCAAATAAGCGGCGGGGGCGACTTTGGGGAACCGACCCCCGCCTTGTGATATCACGCGTATTGTAGCATGCGTTCGCTAAATAATCAATCCTTAGCGGACATAACGGGCATGAGCAGTATTGCACCGTCAGGATGCAAATATTGCCGGAATTGTTGCCCCACTTCTGCAGTCTGGCTGTAAAGCACGATCAACTTCGAGTTCGAGCCCTTCAGAACTTTATATCCGTCCTTTTTCCCCACCTGCACGAACCCATAAGCCTTAGGATTAAACATCGTTCACCTCCAATTTCTGTTGCGCCTCACGGGCAATGCCGATACGACGCATACATTCTCGTTTCGTCTCCGGCGAAAACACCGGCGACCCAATTGCGTTTTCATATCTGTGTATGAGAGATTCGAGCCCATAATACAGCAGGAGACATTCCGAATTAGAAAAGCTCAAGTTCCGCTCCTCTTCCGACTCGGCCACCGCCGAAATCATCATCTCCTCTACTCCCCGGTTCATCTTGACGTTCGGCTGCATCGTCATGTTTGGGGAATCGCTCTTCGCCTGTATTTCCATCTTCTTCTCCTAACGCCTGCTTGACCTTGTAACATAAATGCGGATATTTGCCAAGGAAGTGCGCGCGCCCTTTGCCATTATCGAATAGAGCGTGGCAGGTGTCGCACAGATGCATTACCTCGTCGCCGCGCACTGTAGCCTCGCGACCGCCACCCATTCCGACGGATTTGATATGTGCGAGCGACGATCCAATATCCTCGTGCCAGACCGGCGCCGCGCAAGCTTCGCACAATTTGACCGACGCTTTGTACTGCGCCGGCGTGAATTCGATATCTGCGTTGAGTATGACTTTCTTGTCGCGCATATGCGTTTTATGCTGTTCCCAATAACTGCTTATCTCGACTGGGTTTGTAACGCCGATGTCCATCACTGCGAGCTCGTCGAAAATGCGCTCGATGAATTCCGACATTTCCAGCGTGTTGAAATGCGACGACGTTTTAATAATCTCCTCGCCTGTGTGTGCTTTTTCGCGCGGTGCATACCGCTGCAGGAACAGCCGGTAGAAATATTCTGAGTCGCGCATACTCGCATCAGTCGGCAGTCCGGCATTATGCTCGTTCGCAACAATCTCCAACAATGCCCACATGAGCGCATTCTGCGGATTGCTGCGTTTCCGATGGTGTATTTCCAAGCGGTTTTCGAGTAGGAGCGGGCCGCGCTTCATTTCGGTTTTTTTTAGCCGCCGCAATGCTTCACGTAATGAATCGAGATGTTGTTTTCTGACGCGAAACGTGATGTGTCCAGACCCCGTACGCTCCCATGCCACCCACGCCTCGAAATAGATTTTAGCCATGCCACATCCCGTTAGCCCGTTTCCAGGCAACACATCGCGTCAACGCAATGAATACGTCGATATCAGACCGGTCGTCATATTCTACTGCGCGATAGCTTCCATCGGCGCGCAAATAAACTCCGACCCGTCGCCAATCGCGGCCGGACCTATCTGCATTGCCTACGAGCAGGGCATAACCTGCGAGTTGGATAGCGTCGGCAGGACGCGGCGAGCCGGTCTTGTAATCTATTACAACGCCTGCGCCGGGATATACCACGTCAGGAGTTCCGCAATATCCGAGGTCCTCGCGATATCTCGCTATCTCTATTTCCCCGGGCCCGTAATCGATCGTTGCGCGAAATTCTTCCCACGCAGCGATATAGCCCGCCCAATCTATTCGCCCATCGACCCGCGCCGAGAACATATCGGCTTCCATTTCCGCTATCACGGAATGCACCCATTGACCCCGAGAAATCGCATCCTGCGGGCAGAACCGATAATCGACGAAGCCGGCGTCTTGCAAAATCTTCGTCACGCCGGGCACCCGGACCCCGGCCACATAGTATATATGCGACTCGGGGTCGAGTACGATTTCAGATAATTCGCGTCGTTCGGTCATTGTAATACCGCACGCCGGTCGGAGGATTTTTTCCTTTCGACGCTTTCGCTAACCGATTGAGCATCTGCATGTCGGGCACCAGGTACTCTCTCGGTACGGCGTCAAGGTCGACGACTGCGGCTTTACAATTGTCGACGTAGACCACGCCCGAAGGTCTTTCGGGTGCTTCAACTATGGTTGCCGGAGCATTGAGTATGATATCGACTTCTGCAACATTGCCTTTTTCTTCGGCTTCCGCAGCGAGTCGCAACCGTTCCTCTTCGGCCTTCCGCGCGCGTTCCTCGGCGAGGCGCCGTTGTTCCCGGTCCCATTCCGCCATTGCGGTTTTGCAGATGCGCTCTACCGTTTTGTACGGATCGAGCTGTTTCTTCTTCGCGGCGAGCGCCGCCTTGTGCGCACGATGTGCAGACTCGACCGGCTCTTTCCAGACCTTTTCTACCTCGCGCTGAAACGCTTTTGCAGTCCGCGCCAACTCGGCACAGGCTTCATACGTCGCTTGTGAAATTATCGTCAGTTCTTTTGCTTCTCTGACGAGCTCTTCACCCTCGACCTCCAATTTTTCTACCGTCTCTTTAGGCGCAATTATGATTCCGCTCACAACAACGATTCTCCTTCCGGCTCTGTGGCCGCTTTTTTGCGCTGCTTGATCCGCAACGCGGTCTTCGCGTCTTCGATGATCCTGTCGAGTTCCGCCGCACTTTCGGCAGTCCCCACCGCTCGGCGAAATTCCAGCCGATCCCTCTCTGTGAATACCTCCTTTGTCACGATTTGTTTAAGCACATCAAGGCGCTTTTTCCTTTCCGGGTCTACCAGCGTTTCTTCCTGTTTAGCCGCTTCTCGTGGCGTTTCGTCCGGATGTTCGCCTACGTCGCCGTCCGTGTCATCGTCGGCACCAGCGAGCGCGAGGACGGCGAGTATCTGGTTTCGGCGCATGTAGCTCGCGGTCGCAAAAAGTTTCTGCGTCGGGTTGGCTTTGTGTAGGGCGGTGATGCCGAGCGTCCCGCCACACACCACGTATTCGCCCGACTCCGCATGATAGAGCCGGGTAGCAACGGTGATTCGCGTATCGGTTTCCCCGGCACCCCTCTGTGTTGAGTCAACTGTCTGAATTAATACTAATTTATGTTTCGCCAAGATCGGCTTTGTCACCCTCAACAGCTCTGCGAGATCCAGATAGCGCGACCCAGTGAAATCATTGTCCCGGTTCGTCGCGATCGGCAGTAGTTCTGTTTGCGCCGAACAAAGTGCCGGCAGCAGCTTTGATTCGGCATTCAACACATATTCCACTTGTTTTCTCCCCTCGACTGTGGTAATATTTGCGAGTCGACTATCCTCTCGACTCGGCCCGGGTGAGACGCAACGCGCCATCCGGGCTTTTGTATTGTATCATGTATTACTATCTATGACAACCCCCTTCATCACCTGCAGATACTCGCAAACGATTTCAATCTCTCCGTTGTTTCGTATTAGATGCCCCACAATACGGACGATCGATCCGAGCCCCGGGAGGCTGCGATTCCGCCCGGCTTGCCTGATTCTGATAGATACAGGGGCATGTCCCCTCATTCCCATGCGATTGCGCAGCATGAAATCAGTGCCAATTATCTCGGTAATTTCCCCCTCAAATAATACAGAATTATGCAAGGCCATGCTCTCTCCTGGCCGGACGTCCGGCCTTGTGGTTTGCATCGCGTATCAACGCGACATCTTCATCCAGCAGCCAATACCCCGACCCGTGCTTTTCGACCCCCATTCGCCGACACCACCGGCGCACCGCTCGATCCGATAATCCAAGGATTTTTGATGCTTCCCTCACCGTCATTTCGACCTCCTCATATTGCGCCAAATAGCATTGACGCATAAAATTATGATTATGCTTGCTGCGACAATACTAAGCATTTCGGGTTCCCGCTGCAGTCCCCTCGCGCGAGCGATTCGAACGTGCATTCGCAATCGGCTGCTTCTGTCCTGCACCCTACACATCCCGCTGCGCACAAATGGGCGCAAATAATATCGCGCAAAGAAACGCGCCCGAATAATGCCCCCTCGGGCACTACCGGGTAGCACGGCATTAACATTTCGCCGCATTCTCCACCACGCGTGCACGAGCACGCTACAAGCGGGTTCGGGTGCCGAAAATATATACCCTCATCATCGCGCTCTTGTATCCAGGCATCAATGACATTACGTAACATCATTATCTTCTCCACGAAAGATTTTTCCGGCTCATACCGGTACGCGTCTGACAGTGCCACACGGGGCGGCTCCGTGCCAGACGCATAAATAGCATCTGCATATACCGTCACCACCTCTCCCCGAGCGGCGTCTGGGCGCAGGTGCAGCCGTCGACGCCGCAGAGCCGTCTACGGACGCTGAGCGCCCAGGCGTATTCGGCGGCAGGCAATCGCCGGCGCGCCTCGGCATCCCCCATGCCGAGGATGTATCGGATGCGGGCCACATCTTCGTACGGCTTCCGCGTCCTCGCGGTTGTGTTGTGAAATGAGTTTAATAAGGTCATATTGTCCCTCCTGCGGGCACGGGCACCTGCCGTCCGTCAGGAGTAGACAACACCACACGCTGTGCCCGGGACTGCTGCGATATCATTACGTGATGAGCTCGGTACTCCATTCCGATGAGATACTCAGAGGCAATGGGGCGTTCAATCCCAGAATCCCCCGTCTTGAGCTCCCATTCGGCGGGTGCAACGACCAGAAACCGACCAAGGGTCAATCGCTGCACATACCTTCCGTAGTCGAGCCAAGCGCCGAACAGTTTGAAGATCCGAAAAGGTTCTTCGGGAAATGTGAATGACTTGTCTCTATTCCTATCGCTTGCCTCAACGGCACCCAGAGGATTGCTGAGTCGCCAACATCCCAGCCCGCGGTCATCCTCCTCCAAGACCGAGGATAGCTGCTTAACCTCCCATGCAGCTCCGGCCAATTCTTCACGGACTTCCAGATTAACGACCCAGTTCATTCCCTGCAGCCGGCACATTAGCGCCGGTCTATAAGCGCGCTCTTTCACAGGCTCCCTCCTGAGTTGCAGTCTCATGGGTTGGCCTCAGAGGCGTAATCGTGCCATGTTGCCACGCAACACGTATTGCCTGTGCAGGCACCGTTGCGTAGCTCGCGCCTGGACCTGCTGCAGTGACCCGCGGCCGTCTTAATCCAGCAGCGTGATAGGCCGAGACCGGCCATGTTTTGCGTCACCAGGTCGCGCAGAGTCCCGTGGTCGGCGCAGCCCCAGGAATGTGCGCGGCAGTCGAGCAGTACTTCCCCGCATTTTAGAGGGTTCTCGCGCGTGCACCGGCAGGATGAGTCCGGGTGTCTGAATCCATCCACCTCGGGGTTGAGCGCGAGAATCTGCCGCACGATTGCGGCGAAATTCACATCCGCAGGCTCGGCGGACAGGTCAGTCGTGGAATTATCCATCTCAATCCTCCTCAATTCGGACCGACGTCGCGAAATATGCGCGGATCGCCGGCCTCGATACATTCTTTGACCCAGTACCTGATGCGCGCCATCGTCCCATCGCTGCGCTCATACTCGACGATGCCGCTCCATCCCCTCGTAATCATCCGTACACCCCCACTATCGAATCGATCCACTGTTCGTAGCGGATCTCAGCGACCGTCTCGATCTCGCCACCGGTCTCTCTGGTCAGGTCCTGCAGCGCCCGGCAGCACGGACGGCAGACCCGTAGCTCGTCCACGTAATACCGTGGATCCTCAATTTCGCGCCGACAATTTTCGCATTTCATCCTCTCAACTCCTTATTCAGCCATTTTCGGCATGTTTCTACTATTATAAAGCGCGTTGCTATAGCTGTCAACACTTTCGCCGCAAATATGTAAGGAATTTAGTCCCTTGCCCGTGGCCGAAACATATCTGTAGTGACTGTACGATCAGTACGATTTGGGAGGGGTTTTAGCGATTTAGGTATTCGGTTGCTATCAGGCGCGGACAGATTTTCTAGGCCCGTTCTCGCGCGCCTGAGGGGATGCTATTTTTGCGGTTTGTGGTATCGATTCAGGTATTGTCTCAGGGCTGTTTTCGCTAGCGCCTGGATCCCGATCTCTCCGCTCTCGCGTTGAGCCGAATCGAGTTCGGCGTAGAATTCCCGGCTGACCGTCACCCGGAATGTTCGCGTCGTTTTCTCGTTCATCCTCTCTACTCCTTGCGTATCTGCTCGGCGATTCTCTCGCCGACCTTGCCCCCGAACCAGAACGTCAGGACGATACCGAACGCCCACCAGAATCCCTGCGGGAGCCCGGCGAGGAGGCGCCACGGCGCGTCGGCGCGGACCTGCCCCACGAAATCAATCACGGCCGCCGTGGCGAAAATCCCCACGAACAGTAGCGTAGTTAGCGGTCTGATTAGGTTGCGCACGACACGCAACCACGGCTGTATCTCGCTCGCGCGACCCTCGTACTGTATCGACCAGGCACGTGCGCTCTCGGCCGATCGTGTGACCAGCTCCTCTATTCGCGCCTCGGCATCGATCCGCAGTTTCTCGATCTCCGCATCGACTGCACGATTAGGATCCGTTTTCGCGGCCGTCACAATCTCAGCCGCCCCGGAGGTCAATGCGGATGCAGTATCAGCCACGGTTTTTCCGATGCCGAGCCAGGTTGCGATGCTCACGCCGTCACCTCGTTGAGCGATTTAATTTGCTCGATGAAATCCCACCAATCGCCCGGGTGCGCGACGAACCATTTAGGGCATTCCTTGCCGGTGATATCATAATGACGTATGACATCATGCGGCCACAGCCATGTGAAATGTTCGTCGAGGATCCATCGGATAACCTGCGCGGCATGTGACAGCGTCTCGGGCGCGAACCGTCCCGTCGCATCAGGGTGCACCATCTCGATAGAGCATGTGAGCCAGTTCGGCGTCTGCGGATTGTTTGTCAGCCAGAATTCGCCGAACCGACGCCGAGCCGCTACCGTGTATTGTGACGTGCGTTTCGCGCCGGCTGTATAGGTAATCTCATCAATCGGCACGATGATAATCGCAGCCATCGGGCCGATAATTATGTTCGCCCCTGCATATCGGTCCGGCCTGTCGTCTGTTTTGTCCTGCTCGGCCAACGAGGCAAAATAATCAACGAGCATATATTCATCCATTCCGGGGTTTCCATTCCAGTGCACGTCGATTGCTTTTGTTCCTGGTCGCTTCATCCCCGGACGGGAAAATTCATTCTTCGTTATGATTCTCTCTTTGACGAAAGAAGGACGTGTCAAAATAACCTCCCGATGAATCTTGCAATGTCGTCCCACCGCGACACGACCGAGATAATCAATGCCATGATTGCAACCTCTTTTCCACGCTGCGCGACAACGCGCCGGCTGCTGTTACCGTTGAGTTTGGCTTTGATCCATGTTATGTCATCACGCATTGCAGGCAATTGGGCGATGGCATCAGATAGGCCGTTGAAAATTTTCTCTCGGATTTCTGCGTTGCTCGTCGCCAGCTTGTCAATCGCAGAGCGGATCCGTTTCAGCTCGGCTTCCTGCGTGCATTGATGTGTCGGCATTAGTTAAGCTCCTGTTCCGCATATTCATTCTTTATCGCCCTTAATCGTTATTTTGCTATCTTCGTCCGATCTGCCATAGCAGATATTTCCACCAGGCACTGCTACAGCCATGATATCCATAAATAGCGCCCGATCTCGGTCCCATCAATCGTCACAACGATATCCTTGTTCGTCGGGTCGATAGTCACCCCGAATATCTCGACTACCATATGGGCAACGTCCGCACCTACGTCATATGCAACGAGCTGGCCGGCAAAAACTCCCCGGCGCCGCATACGAACAATCAGCAAAGCGGACATGTCGGCACAATCACCTTCTCCGTCCTCCATCGTCTCAATCGGATGCTTGATTATTTCATATGACGGAACCTGCATGATATTCAAATACACCCACCGAGCCTCCTCAATCGCGATAAGAAGCTGTTCGTCGACAAAAACGCAGGATGTAATCGTCCACATCATGGCGAACAAGGCAGTAACTAAAAATTTCCGCGTCATGTCGTATCGAAGGCCGCCGTATTTGCCGATCCACTAACGTCATTATAATTAACTCCGTTATTGGTAGTTCTCCCCCCTGCGATCTGTGTTTTCGACGACGTGGCATCTATGTATATACCCGTCCCGCTGCATCCTGATACGAAAATGGAGCTTAGCACCACATCGGCACCGCGCACGTACAAGCCTCGAACGGCGGAAGCGGCATACGTATTATCTACATTTGAAACTGTGAGATTAGAGCCCTTTATATCGTCAGCATCCAAAGCGATGCCATGAATGATCGATCCATCGGTTGACTTGGTTAGATCATGCACTATTATATTTGATAGAGACATCTTATCTGCATTCGTGTAGAACCCATAGGTGGTGCTTCCTGAACTAACAAAGTTCCTCACTTCAATTGAATCTGCGATTATCGCTGCATCTGTAACGACTGCAAAAACAACTCCAGATTGCGAGCTACAGCCGTTTCCATCAACTGTCAAATCGCGAACGACGAACCTGGTTAAACGCTCGAACTGTACTGCTCTATCTCCATTCCATTCCTGGACAAACACATTATTTACTGTTGCATCATCGCAATAAGAAATGTATAATGCATACGCATACGAGTCATAGATCGAGACGTTGCTGATTGACAATAAATCGCAATACATGAAATATAGCAGATGCTTCCCTGCGTTCGTATCTCCTGCATTGCGCGTTATTTTCATATCCCTGATGCTAACGTTCGAATATTCCGATCCTGGTGTTTGATTTACAGATATTGCATAATCATCACAATTCTTTTCTATGACAGCCCCTGCGCTTCCGCCGCGCAATGTGATATTGCTTTTCGGTTTTATCGCGCCGGAAAGATAAAAATATCCTGTGAGGATGACTTCCCCGCCACCATACGCGCCGGACATGAAATCAATCGCCGCATTGATTGTTGTCTGGTCGTCAGACCCTGAACACCTGAAATCAGCGTCGCCGATATGATATCGGCCCACGACGGTAACGGAGGTCCGCCGCGTTCGCGGCTTGATCCCCGAGGCCAGAAATGCCGCCAGATCCCGCGTCGTCGTACTCTTGAATCCTTCTTGCACCTCCACCGCGGCGATAGACGTATTCCCGATGCCGTCGGGACCGCGATCAATAGTAATACTTGCGATTGAGGCTTTGCTGTTGAGGTATTCCGCCTCGCCGGACGAGCCGACCTCTATCGTGGCCCACTGCCCTGGGCATACCCAGAAGCGCGATCCGTGTTGTGCGAATGAATATGAATGCTTTTTCGTGAAACAGAACTTCGCCCAATACTCACATATGCGATCCACATGTATGGGGTTGCTCGTGTCGTTCGCCTCCCTGACGTCGCCGAGGATATCGATATTGCCGAACTCAAGCGGCTTCTCACCGTTGCGCGCGATATCCTCGTCGAGCCGATAGTGGTCATTAACATATCCGCTATCATCACCGTACAGCGTAACAGGGCGCCCGACGATTCCCACGTCGATGATGGTTTTACTCGCTCCGGTCCCGTTATACAACAAGATGCGCGCTTGATCGGGACGGCTCAATACATCGAGCCCGCCGACCATATTACCGATCGTTTGTTCGGTGAGAGCCGAATTGCCGTCCCCCGACGTGTCGGTCAACTTGTGCAGCAGATCGGCGTCGGTCACACCGATGAGCCGTTCACCGCCGACCAATTTCAGCAGCGGTCCGTTCGGCGACCAAACTCCGGTCAACGCCCACTGCCCGCCCAATCCGACCGACCCGAAATATCCTACGGTCGATTGCAATCCTGTTATCGATTTCCGGTTCACAGGTTGCGTCAAGAATACTCGTTCCTCGCCAAAAAACTCATACCTCCTATCCCACAGGCGCTTGAACAGGTCCTGTTTATCCTCTACATCCCCGAGGCGCGCCCAGAACGTGGCGAACTCCTCCTGGTCGGGGAAATAACCGCCGTCAGGAATCGTCACATTGAGAATCAGCCCTTCGAGCGATTCTTCGAACAGGTCGGTCGCCGATGCCTGCCACAGAATCCGCGAGGCGACGACCATTGTCTGATTGCCGGCCGCTTTGTAGACGATCCGGCCGTGTTTGACGATTTTAACTCCGTGACCGATGATCCGATTCGCCGCGATTCCTATAATGCCGATCTGGATACTATTGCGGATATATCCGGAGCCTGACGCAGTGAATTTGTGCATCGTAATAAGCTCAGACCGTCCGGACTCTAAATACCCGTGATATAATAGCGTCCCAGACTCGTCGAATCCGCCGTAATCCACTATGGCCGCATCGAACAGGGATTTGAGATGGTCCCATACGGTCGTGCCTTGATCCACGCGCCGCCACGGATGCACATAGTCAATCGTCGCCGCGTCGAACCCGAACTCGTCCCATTGCACCTCGTCGCGATAATCGGCACTCACCGACCCGCTCGACACGGCATCAGTCAATACCAACGATGATTCGCGGAACACATTATTTTTACGGTCGCCGACAACGAACATGGCCCCGTCTATATCAATCGTGTCTCCGGCATCTGCAGCGATGATGATTCGCAATCTGTCTGAATCAGCATCCGTAATCGTGTGCGTCACCTGATGGAGCACCCACCCCTCGCCGCCGGTCAATGCCATAGACGTATCTGTCGTATCGTTTGATCCTCCACTATCGCGCTCATCAATCCGGATATAATTGTTCGCGCCCGATGCAGCCGCAGAGGAATAGAGCCAGACGTAAAACGTGAATTCCTGGTTAACGGACAGCTTTTCAGAGCCGGAAAACGTTATCTCCTGATACACGCTCTGCGCCGAGGCCCCAGGCACTAGCCGGCCGCAATATGTACCGAATAAAGGGTTCGCTTCGCGCGTCCATGTTCCCCCGCTCGCCACCCAGGCATCGGTAATCGTCGCGTCCTCGAACGAATTATTCGCCAGATATTGTTTGACGGTCGGCCGCCCCAGGCGTGCAATTCTGTGGAACAGAGAATTAGCCTCCACGGTGTCGGCGAGCTTGCAATCCTCGAATACATGCCCGGATGTGATGATTGCCGACGCCAGATCGGCCGACCGATCTTCCGCAACCAGCGATACCCACGATACATTCTTTCTCGCGCTATTGCGTTGCAACCCACCTACTGCACGGCCGCGGAACACCGAATCGAAATCTCCTGAGTACCACGATTCAAGCTCGACCTCGAATCTATCGCGCAAATACGCCTGGTCGGAGTCACCGTTAAAACTGTCGGTCGTAGGATCATACGTCCCATATTGATCGTCGGAGAATTCGCCATTCAGATTTTTGAGTGCACATTGAAATCGATTCGCTCCGTAGGCGCCTGATGTGCCGGTTTTAACCGAGCGTGTGAGTTTCATCCGCCGAGCGTAGAATCTCGATACATTGACCCGTGTTCGCCCGGTCGCATGTCCGTCGAAACTCCAGTAAATCTCCTCGGCCTTGACGTCCTTGAAATCGTTCTGAACATCGGCGTCGGTGGCCACGTAGTTGCGGAAAAGGCGGATGAAGGCGATATTAATATCGCCTTGTACTCCGTTATATTCACGCATTCGCATCGTCTGGAATGATGTTGATTTACTATCTGGGGCTGCGCCGAAATCCGCATCGTCTTGTGTTTTGTTAAGCCATAATGCGGAACCTGTTTGCCCGGATGCCGGATCAAATGCAAATGTTAATGTAATCCATTGATTGATATTCCGGTATGTAGTGCCATCATCATATTGAGCGGAAAACAAATACTTTGCAGATCCACCGTCTATCCATTGAATTTGGAATTTATCGCCTGAAGCCTCATAATATAATACAAGATTATGCGCACTATCTATTCTCCATCCGCAAATATATTGCGAGGTTGCAATATCATACGCGAAATTCGGCTTGAACTTAATCTGCAGCGTGAACTTATCCGGCATCTCGACCAGGTGCTCGGTATAGCTGCCGCTGAGATAGTGGGTGCCGGGGACGCTGTGGCGGGTAACGCGGATGTCATCAATATCTACATATTCGTTTAAGCCTGCATTTGTATTAATTTGTACTCGCAATCTGATACCGCGGGCATCATCTGATATTGTCGGAGTAAGTGTCAATTTTTCGAACGCGTCGCTTACCGACATGTAGGCTGATGCCCCGATCACAACCCAAGAGCTTGTAGATAATCTGTAATTTTCAAATAGCATCCGCACTTCTCCCGGATCAGGACTTGATCCGGACGTCAGCTTTGCAAATGCAGATACCTCTAATGTCTCACCGGCTGAAAATCCATGCATGTCTGTATTAGATGCTGAATCCTGAAAATACCAGCTAGCCCAACCGGCGCCGGCAGCCGACGTCTTAGTAACCCGCCATGCATAGTTCCCGCTGCGCGCAACCTCAGCCGTGCGCGCGCCCGATGCATTGGTTGATACCGCTGATGTTTCTCCACGGAACGCCGGAGCCGTCGTCGACTCACAATTCCCCCGGTCAACCAAATTGTCCTCGCGCGCCAAAGTGAACGTGGCATATCGATAAATCTCGATATCGTCTACGTAGACGTACTCAGTATCTGCCGCAGCAGAGGCGAGTACGATTTCAAATCGCACTGCAGCCGTGGATGCGTTGAGTGCGATCCGACCGGAGAGTTTTTCGATGTTCCCGGCATCGACGCTCCCTGTGTCCAGCGTCGTCGCGTTCCACGCGCCTGAATAGTATTCCTGCACGCGCAACGTAACCTCGCTCGATAGCGGGCCTCCGGACGACGGCAACTTGAGCCACGCAATCATCTCCACCGTCTCGCCGGCGATAAACCCGTGCATGTCGGCGGTGCCCACTCCATCCTGCAGCGCGACGTAGGCTTCGGTCCCCGCTGCGACCGCCTTGATCAGTTTGTACGAGTACGCGCCTCTATGATTCCAATCGTCGGACCGTGCGAATGTAAGATTCGACGTTGTAACCGCTGTTTCCCCACGCAACGCCGGAGCAGTGGTAGATTCGCAGTCGCCACGGTCGATATATGTCCGCGTGTCTCTCGCAATGTCGGGGTATTTCACTCCACGCAGCCCGAGGTACAATCGCTCGTCGCGATCTCCCCCGGCGCCGGTCATGAGATTCGATTGATGATCTGACAGGATCGATTTAATAGCCACGCTGCATTTCCCGCACGGTGCCGACTATCACGCCCTGTAATTGGTCGTCACTGATTACTGTCCCGTAGACGTGGACAACGACAGTCGGACTGTCGCCGTATCTATCGAGCGGGACAATCGCTTCCGCCCCCGTCCGCATAGGGCCGGCATCACCAACCGTCGCGGTAATAGGGCCGGCTACAATTCCGCCACTCGCAAATGACGGCGGCGGCGGCGGTTGCTCATATCCAATTTTCGCTATTGCCAGCAGCCCTGTCGTCAGCGCTGCCACTTTTTCCCATACAGTCGTCGCTTTAGCAATAGCCGTCAACATGCCGATTGTCGCCTCGACAAGAGCTATTGCTTTTTTATACTGAAACAGCTTTTCCTCAGCCACGCCAAGTTCACGCAACACGTCGAGATAATCGCCGGCCCATCCGAATAAATCGGATGTCATTTCCTCAAATGCTTTTTGTTGCGCCTGCGCCGCTGCGGCTGCCAAGTCATAATATGATTGCTCTAATTCATCGTTCTTCACAATCATTTCGCGCCACAAATCTACCGACCGCTCTTGACTCATAATCAAAGCTTTTGTCGCCTCGGCCCCTGCGGCAGTGGCGTCAACAGTAGCGACGCCGAAATCCTCTGCCGACGATTTCCATTCCTCGAATGCTGCCTTCCCGTCTTCTATCAACGCATTGACTTTCTCGGCTCCGGCTGCCAGGTCATCATCGAATAGTCCGGCTATCTCTTTCACCGAATCGGCCCAGTTCGTCATGTTTTGCGCCACCATACGGCGCGCAGTTAAGCCGGCTTCCTCGAACGTGTTTGCAATAAGCCCCTTAAACTCCTCCATGTCCCGCATAGTATCGACGCCGAAGAAATCGACTCGCCCTATTTCTAAGGTCTCATTTCCCGTCAACCATCCAACGAACTTCGTCGCCCATCGCGGGCCGGTAAGAATAGCGTTTACTATGCCGTTAATTATATATTTCCCAGCATTGTCGCCGAATGCACGCCAGACGTCTTCGGCGACAGACAAAATTGTCTTGAACATAAACGGCAGCGTCGAAATGCCTAGGCGCATGGCGTCGGCGATATATTGCCCGAACACTTTCATCACATTCACCATCGTCGTTCCGGTCATGGCAGTGTTGATCATCGAAACGACCGTCTCCATAACTGCTTTAACGATGTCAGGCAACTTGGTAAATATCGCATAAATCGTAGCCTGATTCGTTTCAGCCCACGATTTGATATTCTCTGCCGCTTTCTGCAGCCAGCCGATGAGTTTTTGGAGCCCGGCCTTGAGCGCCGGAAGGAACGCTTCCATGAATCCCCCGCGCATCTGATCCACAACATCTCGCAATGTCGATAGCAGCCCAGGCAGTGTTTCCGACTGAACTTTAATGAGTCCGGCCAAGCGGCCTTGTCCGGTGGTGAGATTTTCAAGCGCTTTATTTACTTCGGCGAATTGCACCTTCCCGGCGCTGATCATTGCAAATAATTCATCCTTCGTCACGCCGAGGGACTTTTGTAACTCGTCTAAAATCGGCACGCCGGCTTCGAGAAAACGATTCAATTCTTCCAGCGAAGCGCGTCCTTTGGTCTGCAGCTTTGAGTACGCATCGACTAGCCGGTCCATGACCTCCGCATTGCCCATGGCCGCGTTTCCCAACGATTCCAGTACGTCCGTCACCCGCGACACGTCAGTACCGGTATTAATGAGAACCTTTGTGGCCTGCGCTAGTTTTTCCATCTGGAACGGCGTCGTAGCCGCGAACTGTTGAAGACTCTCCATGAGCATTTCAGCTTCTGAACCACTGCGCAACAATACTCGGAATGACGCAGACAGCGCATCCATTGAGCCTGCGTATTTGAGCCCCGCTTTCGCATTGTCAATAACGATTTTTTTCAGTCCGTAGGCTGCCGCCGTCGCCGCCGCTACAAGGCCAAGATATTTTTTCAGGGATGCATTCGATTTGTTCGTGTGCGTGAGAACTTCAACTTCAACTCTATCTCTTGGCATGTGCCGCCCTCACTATCGTATCGACTATGTGTAGGCGGTCAATAACATATTGCGGCTGATCTGCCCATCCTCCGCTGAACGGGAGGCCGAACCGCTTCCACATATCGTATAGTTGCATCCCTCGCCGCCCTTTCTCCCGTATCTGCGGGATGTCGCCCCACCTGAAAAGTCGGTCCTCGTCGTCAACCCCCGGAATGTCAGGACCAATAATCGATACTTTGTTTTCTTGGTCCGGCGTCGGAACAAACCCGCTCCAATCACGCGCTATCCATCGTTTAGTCTTCGGGTCGCGCCACCCGTCTACCACGAGCAGGGCGGCGCGTTTCAGTTTTTTAGGTCTTCCTCATCCGCCATGCGCCGCGCGATGATGTCATTGACGAGCTCATCAAACCATTGTCCGGCAATCGGATGCCGAAGCGCAAGAAACTCCGCAGCATCTGAAATCTGCTTCCCATCGGCTGAAAGATTTTTCACTTCGATCACTGCACGCCGAACCAGCATTTCTTTATCCGTGACAATCTGGACTTCCCCAGCTCCTCCAGTTGATACGGCACGATGGTTTACTGCTGTCGCCCATTCAGACGGCGACAATGCCTGGCAAATAAATTCAACAGGCGCATCATCTGCACGATTGCCGCCGGCCTCGGGGATAAACGAATACCGCCCAACAAGTTCGAGGCTCGCCATTTTTATGCCTCAGTCCACGACAGCGCATCGGCAGCGACGAGGGAAAAACTCACCGACACTTTGCCCTGCACTGTTGCATCGACGCTGAACGACTCGATGATAGCAGAGCCCTCCCAGTAATCGGACCCTCGTTCTGTCGAGAGGCGCACGCTCGTCGCCGTAATAGTCCCGTCCTCGAATTGGTCGAGCATCGCCGCCTGGTTGGCATCGGACCTGTCGAGCGTCCCAGACGCCGATGCGCTCCAGTCGCGCAGCGTTGGAGTGCGCTTGACGTTTGAATCGCCGAATCCGGTTATCTCTTCATGCCCGATGGTCCCCTGAATGCTCCATGAATCGATAAACGTCAACAGCGACGTGCCGAGATAGAACCCCCCGTCTTTACCTACAGTTGCCGGCATTTTAGTGCCTCCTATGGCGACGCATGATTATATTCATACGTCAGTATGTATTTATCGAGAAAAAATCCCCTGTTCTCCGAAGAGCCTATGTCAATTATACTCGATGTCAAAACAATATCAAGTATAAGTCCCTGCAATGTCGTATCGGTGTCGAGGCCTGTCTCAATTGCTTGTCGCACAGTATCGACATCCGCACGTTTCGAGCTCCCGTATTGCGACAGCGTCTGACCATGGATTTCGATTTCCATCTCGCCCTCCATATCGTTCGCGGTCGCATGCGGGAAATAGGCTCGCGAATTGATAGGCTTCTGCGCGTTGACAAATACAATCGGGAGGTCCGCCAGATTCTGCCCCGCCTGGGCCCATGCCGCTTCATCCTGCGTTGCCTTCGCCACCGCAGACAATCCCCCAATCGCGGACACTATCGCATCGACAATATCTTTTTGTTTCGAATCGGCCATTATGCCCTCTCGTATGCCGCCATGATTCGTTTAAGAATAATCGCTTTCACATCGTCAATACGCGCGTCACGCGACGAGCGCAAAAACGGCCGCGCAGGGATGCCCCGGCGAGGGTCCCCATATTCATGCGTCGCTGCATAAACCATGTTCGACCCGACGCGCAACGAGACATCGGTCCGTGATACTCTGACGCGCTTATTCAATCGCGTTTTCAAATCACCGCTTCGCGGTTGCAACGTCCCCCGCATCGGGTTGCCGACGCCTTTCGGCATCTTCGGTCCTGACAAATGCTTTCGCTGTGCTTCGCCGAGGATGATCTCACCCCCCGTTTCGAGTGCATTTTCCACGGCGTCCGGGAAATCGCGAACCCACCGGTCGATTTTCTTCTCAAACTGCGGCCAGGTCATCATCACGTTGTCATGCCCCCCGTGTAGCCCTTGCGCCGATATGTATCCAATACCCGTTGCACGACCGGCAAAAACACCGAATTGTCGAATGAATAACTGACGGATTCTTTCGTCACAGACCTAATCTTCTCCAGGTTATCCATCCACCAACGCCAATGTGCTTTGACTTGATCTCGGAACGCCATGAGCAGATCGGCAGGGATGCTTGTAAAGCCGGCATTCGATACTAGTTTTATGCATTTCCTCGCATCAGGAAACCCGCCGGATTCCAATTCGATAACACCTTCATCCTTGTTGTAGAAATAATCACTTGTCGCCACGAGAGTATCTGAATCGAAATCCCGGTCGGTATCATAATGCAATGATGTTATGGAATTGATCGGCCAGTGATGCACGTACAGGATGCCCGATCCGTCGCCGTCGTAATAATCCGTTCTGTCTCTCGCAAGAAGGTCACGCCGTGTGTATCGATTGAACGCTATCGACAGGCCGTCGATCATCGTTTCGAGCTGCGTGTCATACGTCGTGTCCCCGGATGTAATACGCAAATGCGTTTTGATATTCGCCAGCGTATCGAGCGCGTTCGTCGTGTCGAGTGCCATGTCAGCCCCTCACGTACACAATCCTGCCGTCAGTAGGCGTGTTGTAATTACACGTCGCGCACAATCCCGGGAACGCCCCGACCGCATGCTGTGCCTTTAATTTCATCCTGTCTGGGTGTAGTATAGACCCGAAAACGCTTGTTGTCAAAATATTACCGAACCTTCCCTCGCCCCTGAAATCATGCGCACATTGTATTATTGATCCATCCGGCCAGATATTCACCTTGTCCAAATAATCACATGGTATTCGCGCTTCCGCCTGATGAACCGGCGCCCCGGGGATGTCATGCTCTTGTTGATTGTCAGTCTTGTAGGACACGCGAACGCGCCCGGGGAAATCGCCCCACAGATCACGCACGCGCTCTTCGATGTTCGGAACGTAAATGTCGCCCCAGGCGAGCGTATGGATTTCAGCATTCAATTCGGACAGATCGTCGTAAAAGCTGCGGATATTCGCCACTGTCTCGTCGAAAGGCAGCCCGGTAGTGTATTCGTAGCTCGCCTTGTCATAGCCGTTAAACGAAATTATGATTTTCGTCACCTTAGGACAATAATCCATCTCGGCCGCGTTCGTCGTGAGGATCACCGGCTTATACATTGTCGCCTCGATAATCTCCCACAATCGAGCCCTATCGGGATGTACGTACATGTCCCCTGTATTGTTGAGCAGGATTCTATCAATGCGCGGATCGGTCATTAACTTTTTATATATTTCCTTAAACACGCCAGCAGGCATGTCGTCGCCCTGGAGCGTCCACACAGGACATGTCTTGCAGCGAGCGTTGCATCTCGTCGTCACACTAATTTTCGCGTCCATTTATCCCCCTAAAACCTCAGCCCACGGTTTCGCGACTCGGCGCGCGTGCATATAAAATTCCATGTCGCTTGCATTCTCCCTGTAAATCTTGGTTCTCATTTCGGCCGTCAATTCATATCGCCGCTCGATTTCGCGGCCATCGAATCTGTCGAATTCGCCGGTTACCCGTTCGTTCCGATACCGTGTCGGGACATTCAAATACCGGCACAGAGCAGGCAGATCATCATTGAGTCGCTCGGTAACCCCGACGAGCCAGCACTCCGATAACATATCTATCAGTCCCTGCAACCCTCCCCCAGGAGGGCGAAACATATACGACGCCCACTTAACCATGCGGTCTCGCAGCCCCCCAACCGTATTGACGCTGTTCGGAGCCGACCGGTCATACCACGTCGCGAATGAGATACGCTGCCCAGACCTGGCCATGTCGTGATTGTACACGGAGACAAGCCAATCTGCCGGGTCGCGGACAATAGTTATCACCCGGCGGTCCGGACGCCACACGAGCGCATGCCCTGAGCGGAAAATTTCTTTCCCGCCTGTGCTTAGCTCTGGGATATCGATGTCATAATATCCAAGCATGTGCCTCGACAGATGCGCGCAAATCGTTGACCCGCCGGTTTTTATGACATGCAAAAACCATATTGGGGAGGTGTTATCCAACACGCACCCTCCCGCGAGCTTCTGCATATCGTTTTTTCACGATCTCGGCGAAATTGCTTGCGCTGATATCCCACGTAATCTCACGTCTGATTCTTTCTGCGGCTCGCCGTCCGCGCGCAAGCGCGGCCTCGTAATTGGTATATACGCGATACATTTCGCGCACGATTGATTTCACGTCCGGGTCGGCGGCGTAGCTTTCAAACCCTTCTATGAATTCGCCGTCTTTCATAACGCGCCTGCTCTTTACTTTCGTAAAGCTGTATTTAATTGGAAACCCCTCGGCTCTTGAGCAGAAATCGTTCGGCCCAGACCAGGGCGTGTAAATGACAGGAAGACCGGTCGCCATTGCCTCGGCCAAGGTCAGTCCGAACCCCTCGCCCATAGTCGGAAACAAGAAACAATGCGCCTTGTGATATTGCTCTATAAGTCCCCCAGGACCTTCGAAGGGGATTTTCCGTGTATCGATGCGCGCGTTGCCGCATTGAAGCACACGTTCTCGCGGCATCTGTTCGCGTATCGGCTTGCCTGCCTTGTATCCGATAATATGTTCTTGATCACTTACCTGCGTCGTTTTCATGTACAGCAGGATTTTACTTGCTAGATCCGGGTGGGTGTTGTTGAACGCGGCCCATGCTGCAATCGTGTAGTGATACCCTTTCCGAGGATTCGACGCGCCACACCAGTAAAACACAAACCGGTATAATTTCGGAAACTGCCGAGCATAACAAGTGAATTTGTCTACCTCTACTCCCTCAAGACAAACATCAACCGGGATATCCGCCACATACCGGCTGAATAAATCCTGATTATGCGAACACGGTACAACGATGAGGTCGG
>JAJRTR010000052.1 GCA_024278215.1 bacterium | reverse complement strand
CACCTGCTACAAGCACATTCGCGCCGACATTCAGATCGCCTGTCATCGCGTCGCCGGTTTTCGCAACAGAACCTGATACAACTATCCCTGTTAAAGCTGAACCGTCGCCGGAGAAAGCATTCGCCGAAATCGTTCCCGTCGCTGCCGTAATATTGCCCGATGCAATTATGTCGGAATTCACTTCGAGGTCGCCCGTCATTACGTCACCGGTTTTCAGCACTTTCGTATTGTCTGTCGAACTGATACCCGTGAGTGCGCTGCCGTCGCCGGAGAAACTCGCCGCCGAAATCGTTCCCGTCGCTGCCGTGATGTCACCTGCTACAAGCACATTCGCGCCGACGTTCAGGTCGCTGGTCATTGCATCGCCGGCGGCGGAAAGCTTTTCAGCATCGAGTTCTTCAATCGCGGATTGAACATCTGTCGCGGACAGCCCCCCGGATGGTGTGAATTCCACGTTTACCGCTTCCGTTTCGACAGAATATGCCGCACCTGTCACCTGTTCCCTTGGTGAAAGGGTAGTGCCTTCGACAATGATCTCGAGATAGACAGCACTGCTCAGGTCAACGGCAGTCAAGTCGCAACCGGAAGAGCCGATTTTATACGAGAACAGTCCGTTTGTGACTGTTAAGCTCTGCGCACCGGACGCGCACAACTCCGAGCCGCCCGACAGCGCATCATATAACTTGAATTCGATGTTTTTTGTCCCGCTGACCGCCGAACCGCTTTCCTTGAGATGCCCCTGGTAATTTATCAGGGCGGGAACAGCCGCATAAGCAGTTGTTGCGGCGGTAGATATTAAAAATAAAATAAATATTACCTTAAAGTATTTCATCCTTGAACTCCCCGGAAAACTGATTGTTAAAATAGCATTCTGGATATTATGGGATAATAGGAAAAACCTGCTAATCATACATTTATTATAGCATATTTGCAACTGAACATGTTCGTTTCTGAATTTTTGTCAGAATTCAGTTTTTCCTATAAAGACACGCAGGGCCGGTCTGTAATTTATTCCAGTCATTAACCTCAAAACGATGAAAAATGTGTGTATGCACTACTTTCGTGTAGCACTTGTAAATACGCAAGATATGCAAGGCGCGGCAAGTGAATGGTGAGGGAGCATACTGCAGGTATGTGACCGATCCCGAATCGCCGACGCAACGCAGTAGAATGGGGGTTCTCGCGATTTTCCGGATTTCTTTGTGAGAAATCCGGGTTGCGTCTTTTCATCGTTGACACGATACTCAACGCGCCTATGGAGTTTATGTTGACGGCTGCCTGTGAATGTTATTGATACTTGCCTGTCTGTCCGTAGATTGTGAAATATATCACAAAACTGCATTGTTGTTTTGCTGATTTGTTTCCCGTATTGTCCATGTTCGCTACGGCCCTGTATAATTACTTCCAGTCTGGGTTGAGAGACACACAGACAGGGAAGCATCGAAAGTGTCGAACGGCATACCGAGGACAGGGGAATACTAAAACTAATACCTCAGAAAAAAGCGCCCCCCTTGGCGCTTTTTTTCGTTTGGGCGCTCCCTCGCCACATAATAACCACAACTGAACAGTACCGCATATTTCACCCCAATGCGGGTCAACCCGCATCGATGAGACGGCGCTACCACTTTGCTCGAAGGCCGCAGAAAAGCGGGCCGCCGACTTTAATGGGCTTGTGCAGACCCTGCACGTAATCGTATCCGGCTTCGGGTATTTCAAGATTGACCTGTTGCGGTCTTTTGGCGACTTTCCATTTTTCCTCGAGCTGCCCGGTCTCGCCCGCGTCGATTGCTTTTTCAACACGCGCTGCGAATCCGCAGATCATCATATCTATGAAGAGCAGTCCTGTTTTGACTCCGTTGTTGTAGATTTTTACAAATTTGCCGCCCAGGGCGTCTGCTTTTGGGGGGAGTCCGTATATGCCGTTTTCATATACTACTATTTCGTTTTCCGCGGCTTTGCTGAGAAGCGGTTTGCCGGCATCCCAATTGAACAGGGTTATAGTAACCTTTTCCCCCTGAATATCACCGCAGAAAAGGTCGACTTCGGCGGGACCGGTGATGTCTTTCGACTTTCGTGCCAGCTCTGCCATTGCGGCCACAGCTTTCAGGAGTTCTTCCGACTTCGGTTTTTCGGATGGCGTGAGCATTCCGGCGAGTTCTTCGTCTGTGAATGATACTTCTTCATAGAATTGCGGGTATACAAGAGCTCTGATGTCGGTTCCGCCGCCGAGGATCATAGCCATACGCTCGACACCGAAACCGATGTTGAATACCGGCACATCGATGTCATAGTTCTTGAGTGATTCCGGCGCGTAGAAGCCAAGATTACCGACCTCGATCTGTGCTCCTTTATAATTTACGAATATCTCTGTGTCCGTTTCCGGATCGTAGTAGCGGCTGGCGACTTTTTTCTTTACGAATTTGCAGCGCTTGAACCCCATTTTTTTCAGGATGTCGTATGACAGCTTTTTGCCGTCTTCCATCGTAACATTGTTGTCCATGACAACAATTGACGCGGATGTGCTTTCGTAGAGATGTTGCGCATCCTGGCGCTGCTCGCGTCTGAAACGGGACCCCACGGAGAAGAGTTTCACGGGCAGCGTTGATCGAGTTCTCATGCGCTGGAGCACGGGAAACCAGTTGCTTGTCATGTGCGAGCGCAGTGTGCGCGTCATGGGAACAGGCGTCAATTCCCTGAATTCGGGGAATGCTTTTTCGAGGATTTCGCCGGCCTGTTCGCCGCTGATTTTCAGCCTGAGGGCAAATTCTTCGAGAAAATCGTCGGCCTCGATCAGAGCTTCCTTATATTCGCGCATAAGGGCTTGCAGTTGTTCCTCTTTGTCGAATCCGGGGACTATTTTATTTATTATTGCGAGTTTGCTTTTGCCAAGTCCGATATCAGCCCGGTCGAGGCCCGCGATATAGAAAACCCTGTCGAGGATAAGTGGCGCTTCCGGGCCGTACTGTTTGTAGATGTGGAAGTCGTCGATAATCGCCGGATTGATCATTTCGTCGAGGCCGAGTTCGAGGAAGACCTCGCGGAACTGCTGGTTCATGGCGGCGACAGGATGTTCGCGGCCACGGCCCATAACTTTCTGTTCCCGCGGGCGACCGTCGATCTCTATCACCCTGCTCGATTCGCTCACAGGGTGCCCGATCCCGTTGAGGCTGAATTTTTTATACCATCCGAACGGACACTGAACCAGCGGCATGTCTTCCAGAAGGCCACGCAGATTTTTCAACAGGCGCAGTGACACTTCGGGCGGCGCGAGCCGGTTGGAAAGATGTGAATATGGATACAGAGCGATTATCGACGCACCCACGTTCTCGTATGTCTTTTTTATTTCAGCGAAAGCTTTCCCGCAAACTTTTTCCTGCTCGACGGCATCATGCTGCTCGACAGCGGCAAAAACCACGAGCGCATTATCCACTTCAGCCCTGTCCACAACCGGCGGCACTATCTCTTCCGCGAACTTTGTTTTGTCCGTAATCTCGAATGAAAACGGATTTGAATGTATCATCAAAAGTCTCATAGTTCAGCCTTCGCAATCCTGTATTTTGTCGCCAGATATTTATGGTAGTGGTTGAACGGAAACCTGCTCCTGCCGGGATGTGCGCAAATTGCCCGCTATCTTCGTTATCCTCAGTCAACAATGCGTTGCATTGCCTCCTTCGTCTGCCTCGATATCGAACACTTTTCACACATTCCGGCTTAACGGATCAGTTTTTCGCTCAACCACTTTTCAAGATTTTATTGCGAAGATTGCGTTTTTTCAAACGCCATACATCGCTTACATGCGATTACAACTGTCTTCCTCGTATTTGTACCTGATATTTTCTGCCGATCTTCGTTTGCTCTTTTCGCCAATTATTCCTTTATCCATAGTCCTTTTAGGGTTTTCGTTCAGCCACTATGGTAATACATTTATCTGTTTAATTGAAGCAATTGGGACATAAAGAAGTGCTGCCGCCGAATTTGATAATGAACGGAGAACGAAAAATGTGTTGCGCGCGGAGCCGCCGCATGAGATGGAAAGAGCCGAAGGGGGACTCCGGTCATATTCCTTCGCGGCCCTTAAATCCGGATGTCAACTCTGTAGATGTTTTGCTCCCATGAAGTCTCGCGAGCGCGTGCCTGGTGTTTTTCCATCTCGTCATAAGTGCCTGCGAGCACCTCGGCTGTCGCTCTCATATTAAACAGTATCTGGGCGAGCGCCGCGCCCCATGCTCCATAATAGTCATTTGGTGAAGAAGCCGGTTGTACAGACATGGTCTACTCCTTGAGTTATATAGCGTCCACTTGAGCTTTCTATTTCCAGGATTGCCTTTAGTCAGTCCCGGAAGTCGCCGGGCTTGATGTCGGAAAGGAATTCTTTGAATTTCTGCATTTCATCGTCATCCGGCACCTTGCCGACAATCGCCGCTTCGTCTATTATTTTTCGCGCGACATATATCGGTGTGTCGGTTCTCAGCGAAAGAGCGATGGCGTCACTTGGCCTCGCGTCGACTTCCACAGGCTCATTGCCGTCCGCGCCCGATGTGTTTTTCACCATGATCTTCGCGTGAAATGTTCCATCTATTATATCATGAATCCTCACCGATTCCGCGCTCAAGTGGAATGTTTCCAGTATGGATTTCATGAGATCATGGCTCATCGGCCGGGGAACGGAGACTTTTTCCAGCGCAATCTCGATCTGTGTGGCTTCGAACATCCCGATCCATATCGGCAGATACCTGTCGCCTTCAACATCCTTGAGGAGAACGACCGGAACCTTATTGAAAACATCGAAACGCACACAGTGAACTACACATAATACAAAATCTTCATTCACTTTCCTGAACCACCCGATCTTTACCGGTTCATTCAAAATCCGGACCTTTACGTTTTTGAAAAGCGAGATGCTTCACTTCTTTCAGCATTACCACCTGCGTGATGGAAGTGTGTCATTCCGAGACGGACATGAAGAATCTCCTGCTTATGCGTAATAAACATGTTGAACGCACAAGTTCAATAATAACACATTATAGATTGCATTCATCATTCGTTCAATAGAGCCATTTGCAAAAGTCTGATTCTGCTGCGGTCGGCTGCAATTGGACATAGCCCGCATTGGTGAAATATGCGGGGTAAGCCTGACCCGGCGCAGCCGGAACCCAAAAGCCGCATTTTCGTGCCCAAACAAATGCGGTTTGAGCACGTCACACGCAGTTTCATCGTTCCAGCTGTCATTGCACTCACACTCGTTGATGGGCACTTCAATCGGGACAAAACATCGGTCGTTTCATCGTTCCCGCTGTCATCGCACTCACACTCGTCCACACCGGTTCCGGTCATGGCCCCGGTATACGATAACTTTCATTCAGCCTGCTATTCACTTTCTTTCACATAGTCGATCATCATAAACCAGCCGGCGGTTTCGAATCCGAATATGCAGGCGAGCAGGTATGCGATTGTCCTCAAAACGGGTTTGTATTTGTAAAGTTCATATTCGTTGACCGGAGTGCGGATGCGGGTTATTCCGACAGGGTGCGCGGCTGCCATCGCGCGCACTTCCTTTCGTGTGTATGCCTTTGTGCCGAGGCTTTCCATGTGGTAATAGATAACTTTTCCGAAGCTCTGGAACGGCCTGCCCTTCAGCAGCGCGTGTTGTGCCCAGAGCCAGAACGCCCAGAGCGAGCGGCGGTTATAAAGCATGAGTTTTATTCTGCCGCCCGGTTTTGTCACCCGCACGATTTCGGAGAATGCCTTTTCCGTGTCGGGTGTGTGGTGGATGACGCCCCACGAGTAGACAAGGTCGAAGAAATTATCCTCGAACGGCAGGTTTTCGGCGTCCGAAACTTTGAAATCCGCGGCTTCGAGGCCATAGACCGCCAGACGGTGTTTCACATGATCGACTGCTTCCTGTGTCAGATCGACACCGTATGCTTCAGCGCCTGCCCGCACCCACTGCGTGAAGTCGCTGCCCGCTCCGACGCCCACCTCGAGCACTCTTTTCCCGTGAAATCTCGTAAACTCCGCAAACGAAAAGATTTCCTTCTCGATGGAGTATCTTTTCTCTTCGATCTCGTCGAAATATTCGCGGCTGAACTTTTCGGATTTGCCGTGTTCCGTGCCACACGCACGGCGGTCCCAGTACCTGCGAACTTCTTCCTTTACTTCTGCGGGGGCTTTCTTTTCATCCATTGTCCCGTCGCCTTTCCTTGTGACACATTACTGTTGTATTGTTATTATCCGCTTCCACAGCTTCGTTTTTCAACAATCGACACGATGCGCAATTCAATGGCAAACCCCGGTCGCGCTTCCCGACACGGCATAGCCGGAACTGAACAGGAACCCGCTATCCTGCATCACATGGCTGCAATGTTGTCTTTACTCAACTTCTCCCTATGCTTTTCATAAACCGGGTGCCGAGCGCCTGCCATACGGAGACAGGCGACATGATCTTTTCCAACTCGGCGGTTGTCGCTGTTGCCGCCGCCTGCACAGTTTTTCTTTTTCGCAGCATAGTGCGCAGCAGGCGAAAAACCGGTACGCGCGGCAGGCGTGCTTTTGTTCTGAGTCGCGCGGTGGCGACGGCGGCGAAGATCACAGAGTGAAACAACAATATCGAGGGGAAATGCCTTATGAACATCCTGCGCGGCACGTTTTTTATCCAGGTGCCCGTCAGGTGTATGTATACTTCTTCCGTGCCGAGTTTCATCTTGCTGCCGGATGTCGCCGAATAGTGATGAAATGTAACGGCGGCGGGATTGTAATAGAATTTCTTTCCGACGAGCCGTGCTCGGAAACACAGGTCGACATCCTCATAATAGGCAAAGAATTCTTCTTCGAAAAACCCGACATCATCGAACATGCACCTGCGGTAAATCGTGGCGACGGCGGAAACAGCGAAGACTTCACGCACGCTGTCGTACCGGCCTTCGTCAATTTCGAAGTGCCCGATCTTGTATACAAAACCATAGGGAGTAATAGCGTCGCCGGCGGAATCCAGCCTGTTTTCACCTGTATGGAAAATGACTTTGGGGGCACAGGCGGCGGCATCCTGATTCTCGTCGAGGAACCTCTCGAGCGCCGCCAGCCAGCCCGGCCACACTTCCGTGTCGTTGTTCACCAGCGCGACGTATTCATGTCCACACGCCCTGATGCCGCGGTTTACCGCCTTCGCAAAACCCGCGTTCGTTTCCATCGCTATGAGATGAACTCCGGGATATTCGTTTTTGACGATCTCCACGGAATCGTCTGTCGAGCAGTTGTCCACGACGATAATGTCAGGCAGTGAAGGCTCCTGTGCGAGGAGCGCGTCGAGGCATGGTCGCAAAAACTTTGCGCCGTTATAATTCGGTATTATCGCGGCGGTTCGGTTTTTTGTGTCGGGGATCGCCATAGTTTGTATGTATTATCGTCCGGACGCAGGCGGGATCGCGCGTGGCACAGGTTACTGTCGGGAGCGCTTCTCCAGCCTGTCCATCGGAATATTTTTCATTAGCGCCTGTGCCGTGGCATCGTTTCCCGCCAGCGGGTGCGAAAGATAATATTCCGCCTCTTCCATCCTGCCGGTCGTCATGTATAGTTCGCCGATAAGCACACAGACAGACGGCAGAAGCGCGTGGTTCCCGTCTGTTTCGAGCAACCTCAACAGTGCGTTTATTCCGTCGTCGGCTCTTCGCGAATGAATAATTGTTTTCCGCAGTCTCAGTAGCGTTTCAAGGTTGATGTTGTCCTTCGCCGCGTCGAGCACTTCTTCGAGTTGCTTTTTGAAGACATCGAGCGGCACGGGCTGCACTTCGATCAGTTTCTCTATCTCCTCGACATGTACTTCTTCCGGGCGAATAGCACCTGTTTCCCTCTGCGGCGCGCCGGTCCTATTGTCTGCACCCCTTTTCAATTCATGCACGAGAACCCGGAAGTAGGCATTTTCATCAAGCAGTTTTTCCACCTGTTTATTCTGTTCGTCAAGTTCCGTTTTCAACCTTATCGCTTCTTCGGATGCGAGGTCTGCACGGTTCTGTATTTCAAGGCGCCAGTCGCGTTCCATGTCGAGGAGTTTCTCGAATTCCATTTCGAGATTTTCCCGTTTTTTCGCGAACTCCGCTTCCATGTGTTGCCGCATCAATTCCAGCTGTTCCGAGAAATGGCGGTCAATATGTTTGTGGAAATCCGCGAGCTGGTCACGCAAATCGGAGTTCGACGCCGCCAGTGCGCCATTTTCTTCCATAAGGCGCGTGCAGACTTCTTCGGAATGTTCGATCACTTCCCGCATGTCTGCTGTCCGCTGTTCCATTTCCATTATTATTTCCGCGGCATGAGCGAGTTCGAACAGGTATACAGGCTGATTATTCTGTTCCAGTAAGCGCATGTCGTCGAATTCATCGGGGACGGCATTATGTTTGTTTTCCGGCGGAGCCGCTTCCGCCGGCACAGTAGCGGGCTCGAGCCTGTCATGGAGATGACAGGCGAGTGCCGGTCGCGGGTCCGACAGCGTATGTTTTAATTTTTCGGAAAGATGATGGATCAGGATTTCCTGCACGCGGTTCCTTGTTTCCGCTTCAGAAAGCATGGCGGACAATTTAAAAACAGCGGCGGTCGCGTCGGGAGTCATGCCGGGGAAGGAATTGCGACGGGTAGTCGCGGGCAGTAGCGCCGGTTCGGGCGCGTCGACTTCCTCGTAACCGTGCGCCGCATATTCGCAGATCTCGTTGTACGAAGCATTTCCGTCAAGATCAGAGAAGTCAAGAACCCGGTCGAAAAGATCGTCGTCGAAGTCGGGCTCCGGGCAGTCACTGGTGAGCCAGGTGGCGCTTTCTCCACCAAGGTTTTCAATTATGGACTGCATTTTTATCTGTTCGAGTTCGCGCCTGAGGTTGCGCAACTGGAACTCGTACAGCTCGATGCGGCTTTGCAGGCCCGCGTCTTCCTTCGGCAGTTCGGTAACATTGGAAACGCGCCCGCCTGCGATTTCATCGCCGCGGTGGTCCTTATTGGTCGCGCCCGCTTTGTAGCGGGGGGCAAACGAAGCGCCGCCTCGTCCTGCAGGCGGTCTCCTGTTGGAACCATATCGTCTTGTCATAGTGCAGATTATATATGCTTGTCGGCGAGTGGGAAAGTCTCATCCGTTATTACATCGCTGCCGATCTCTGGAAATGAGATGAGAACCGGAACCCGCTTTTCATCGTTCCGAGGCTCTCATCCGGAACACGCAAGCTGAGATCTCCCGTATCCATAAAAACCTGATCGGCGACAAAACTTTACCGTAAAGTCGTCCTCCCAGGGGTACCCCGGATTTATGAAATATGCGGGCCACGCCACTTTCGGGAGCATGTCGTGGACATTGCGTTTCTTTGCATCCGTCTTGCCCGGAGCAATTCCGTCCGTTCTCTCGCTGCAAACATAATTTGCAATTGGCTGGTAAGCAACACTTTTTGAAATAAATACTAAACTTTTTCTTAATAATTCCGATATAAAGAATAGTGGATTTATATAACGTTCACGTGCAGTCTGTGGATTGGTATATATTGAAGCAAAAAACTACTACTATATTTATGTATTGGGCGGCGTACGGTACACATAGTGTGCTGTTGGTTTTGACAATTAGTTAATTGTGCCGTCATGTTTAAAGTGTTGCATTCCGGGGTATGCTAACCCCGAGGAGTTTGCTTTCAGGCTGGCGCTCACATGTCAAAGTATTACCGTAATGCGTAACTAACTGAAACTTGTGCGTTTTTGTAAAAGGCAATTGTATTTCCGGGGACACGATAAGGGCAAATCCCGGTCATGTCCACGAAATTTACACACGATATCGAAAAACGCACAGTTTTAATAACTAATACTAAACACAGAACCTGTCGCGTGACGGTAAGGGAGAGCGCTTTATGGAAATCAATAGTCTTTGGGCCATGGTCAATAATAACGACAGAAGAGCTCATTTCACTAAAACAGGAACGATAAAGGAAAGACTTTCGTCGGGGCTAAGGATAAACCGCGGTGCGGACGACCCGCACGGAATAGCCATATCCTCGAATCTGCGTGCCACCATAGGCGGATTAAACACAGCGATACAGAACACGCAGGACGCTTTATCCATGATCCAGACGGCGGAAGGCGGCATGAAAGAGATACACAGCCTGTTGCAGCGGGGCCGCGATCTGGCCGTAAGGGCATCCAACGAAGCCACTCTATCCTCGTCGGACATACAGGACATGCAGGACGAAGTCGATTCCATCCTCGCCGAAATCGACAGGCTTTCCGAAACGGTTACATTCAACAGCAAACAACTGCTGAGCGGAGCGACAGGCCAACAATATACTTTCGACTCCCAGGCCGACTGGGCGTCCGCCAACGCTGTTTACGACTCGTCTTTAATAGACCTGAACAGCGCACCCGGCAATGTGCAGCTCGCATATCAGGACTGGAACACACAGGCACACTGGAACAATCCGATAGGCGACATAAATGACGACACGATGGATATATGGGTAGACGGCAGCGCCCCCGGCAGCGGCTACGACCCGACAACAGGAAAATATACCGCAAGACTCTATATCGGTGGTGAGACTGTCGGTGGTACCGGCCAGTTGAAGGGAACGCTGACTTTCGAAGCGGGAGCAAACCTCTCGAACGCCAGCAATTGTGTAATTGCAGGCAATACAATTACCTTCGACAGAACCGCCACCAATAGTTTCAGCACACTCGCTTCTGTCGACATAGAGGTCGATGTCGGCTCGAAATGGGACCTTCAGCTTACAAACAGAAACAATGAACCGGTAGCAATGTATTTCGGCTCCACGCTCCTTGGCGACACCAGACCGGCGGTTTTCTATTCGCAATATTTCACAGACATCGCTGCCAACCCCGCATCCTATTACACCGCCCCTATCGACACGAGAACATCAGGCGGACAGGCGGTTCTCAACTATAACTCCATTATCACCGGCGGACAGGGCGCGCAGATCGTTCTTTACGAAAGCGCGACGGGCAATCCCGCTTTCCCCGGCGACTGGACCGCCCTTCCCATAACCGACAACGGCGCTACTTTTGACTACAATCAGCGATACCTGCGGGCCGAGATTACGCTTAACAGCAACGGAGTACAGTACGGCACACCGGCCGTCACCGACCTTTCACTCCAGTTGTCGGACCCCGGTTCGATCCAGATTGGCTCAGATAACGGCGATAATTGGAGAGACAACCTCTCGGCCCTGAATCTGCACGCGAATGCACTGGGGCTCTCGAATCTCAAGCTGACGGACCGGACCGGAGCAGCACTCCTGATCGACACGCAACAGGAGTGGATGAGCAGTCTCAACAACATGGTCGATGTCGATCCAAGCGGAAACCCTGGATATCTGCAACTCGGCACCGATGTAAAAACAACAAGTTCTCCCGATAAAGCGAATACACACTCCATTGTTATAAGTGTCAACACGGCGAATCCACAGACGGACGGTTCGATCGATTATACAGTTTCCGTCAGGTACTGGGGCGGGGGCGCGCTGGGCAGTGTGATATGGCAATCATACTTTTCCGTATTCGACGGCAGCGGCGCTGTCACTATCGACGAGATAACCACGCTCAGTACAGACTGGACCGGCGACCAGGGAGATAGTGTCGGAGAACCGGCATTAAGTGCCGGGTTGTCCGGATACCGGGACGGCGTTTATGGAGTAACCGGAAGCAGGACTAATTATGATTCGATACCGAACTCGGATATAACGCAGGCCGGCGCTTATGAAGAAGTTTACTGCGACATGGCAACCGGCGGACAGATGGATGGATTCACTATTAAATTCAATGCACAGCCGGATGCGTCATTCCGCATGTCGAATGTCGAACGTGTAATGGGCGGCGGCAGGACAGACGGCGGCCCCGTAAATGAGATGGATATTTTCTACGGTACAACCCAGATCGCGGACAGTCTTGACAGCAATCCCGGCTGGAACAATGAAATTACCGGCCACAGGTTCTTCGAATACTTGCCGAACGGTTCCTACAGAACCAACCCCGCTTATGTGGGTGATAATATAGATGCAAGTATTGTCGGCGTTACCAATGACGCAGTAACAGGATTCGACGTATGGGCAAGCTCCGACGGCATCAACTGGACAGACCAGCTTATAACCGCCGGCTCCGGTGTGACAGACTTCACGACACCCGCCGGGAAACCTTATGTACAGGTGCGCGGCACTATGGTCTCGACGCCGGCTAATCTTGTGGTGGCTCCCGATGTCTACAGCTATACCCCTTCGGTTTCCCCGCAGATAGACTCTCTTATGATACAGACCGGAATGGACCCCATCAAAAAATTCAATGACGCCATCAATAATGTGTCCGACCTCAGGGCGGCGATGGGCATCGAAGAGAGAAAACTTTATCATGTTATGGACGAACTCAGCGTCGAGAAGATAAACCTCATGGCAGCCAACAGTCGCATCGAAGACGCCGATTTCGCCAGGAACCTTACCGAAATGACAAGGGAAGACATTCTCATCAACTCAAATGTCTATATTGCTGCTCAGGGCGACCAGATCAGCAAGGGGGTCCTGCGACTGCTGGACGATCAAGGTATCGGCGGTACACTCAGTGAATTGCAGAAAAATGGTGAAAAGTAGATAAGAATTGAAAACGGATAATTATACACGAATCAACTTTGTATTGACGTTTTTAGTGTAGGCGGGGTCACCGTACCCTGCCTGAACATATGAAATGCTACGCAGGATGGTAAAAAAACGATGAAAAAGAGATTGGTGGAAGCTGGAACTTCCAGTAAAGGCGTTTCCAATGAAGACCCTGGGAACGATGAAAAATAGATAGATGGCAGGAACGATGAACCTCTGTGTGCCGTGCTCAAACTATAGACCGTGTGCCGTGCTCAAACCGCATTTGTTTGGGCACGAAAATGCGACCTTTTTGGTTCCGGTCATGCCGCGTTAGGTATAAAACTCAAAAGTTATCGATCACTTTGTTTCTGATGGAAAAGTGAACCAGTTCCGCAATGTTTCTGAAACCAAGCTTGTCGAATATTCTTTGCCTGTAAGTGCCGACGGTGCTGATGCTGATGCACAACTCGTCGGCTATCTCCGATTGTTCTCCTCCCTTCGCGAGTCTGATGAGAACCTGGAGTTCCCTGTCGGATAATAGCTGCAAAGGCGATTCCTTATCTTTATCAATTTTGCTGAAGGCCATTTTCTCCATTATCGAAGACGAGACGTATTTGCCACCGCTGTAGACCTTCCTTATAGCGTTCGGCAATTCCTGGGGAGATATTCCTTTTATAATATAGCCCGCAGCGCCCATTTTCATAATCCGCTCGGAAAACTCCTCGCTGTCGTGCATAGTCAGCACAAGAATCTTCACATCGGGATTCATCGCGAGAATCTGCTGCGTAACTTCAAAACCGTCGATATCCGGGAGATCGAGATCGAGAAGGACAACATCCGGTTTTTCTTTCTCGCAAAGCCGCACGGCTTCATGGCCGGTTCCCGCTTCCGCAACTGCATGAATGTCGTCTATAGCATCAATCAGCATGGTGATGCCCGCCCTTACAAGCTCATGGTCGTCGACCACTAATACTTTTATCATATATTTCTCCAAACCAATAACGTCATGTTAATATTCCCCGTCTGTTGTGCGATCAAACGGAATTCGCAGTAATAATTCCGTTCCTTTCCCCGGACCGGAACTTACCACCAGTGATCCCCCGAACATTTCCGCGCGTTCCTTCATGCCCATAATGCCCAGACCTCTCTTATGTGTCTTAACATCTCCGGCACCTACGCCATCATCTTTGATGCACAATATCAATTCCTCATTTTCCATGGAAAAACTCAGAAAAACATTGTCGGCATCGGAATACTTGACTATATTCGTAAAGGCTTCCTGTACAATTCTGAAAATGTCGATCTCGACATCGGGATGTATTTTGTCTTCGTCGATACCTCTGATTGAAACACTGGGGTTGATGCCCGAGTGTTCAAAAGTTTCCCTGGTCAGCTCTTCAATTGCTCTCAGCAAGCCGAGGCGGTCGAGCGCCAGAGGCCGCAGCCCCTTGCATATCCGGCGGGTTTCAATGGATATCTTTTCAGTTATGTCGGCCAGCATGGTCACGCGATTCTGGTCCAGTCCGGGCTGTATCCTGAGCCATTGCAGCCCCATGGAAAGAGCGGTAATAAGCTGCCCGATCTGGTCGTGCAACTCCCGCGACAGGTTAGCGCGTTCCTTTTCCTGGGCGCGAATCAATTTCCGGGAGAACCGGCTCAACTGCTCGTTGAGAACAGCCAGTTCGGCAGTGCGCTCTTCGACAGTTTCCTCGAGTATATCCTGCTGGTTCCTCAGTTCCTTTTCTATGTCCAGCCTGTCTATCTCGGCACCGGTCCGCATGGCGAAAACCTCAATGATCGAAAACTTGCTTTCGACACCCCTCATCGGCGAATCGTCCATGACCGCTATGATACCGCACAGGTTACCGGAAGCATCGAGGACAGGAGCCCCAAGGTAGCTTTCAATGTTTAAATCCGCAAGTGATTCATCATCTACAAAGTGTTTCCGCACGTGTTCCGCATAAAGAACGATTCTGCGCGTTTTGCATACTTCACCGCAGGGAGTTCCTTCCAGCACATACTCGATATTCTCCACATACCTGCCGTCATCACAGAAGACAATCGTCCTGATTTTATCCGGCCTGTCCGGATCGCACCTGGCTATGAACGCGTATCTTGCGCTGAAAACGCGGGCGAGACTTTTCGCAAGGACTTTGAAAAACATCTCTCCGGTGTATGAAGCAGTTTCCCCGGCGAGGGATTTCAAGGCGTCTTCGATCTCTTTTCGCGAAGATATATCTGTTCCCATGCTGCATATAGCAACAGAATTTCCCAAACTGTCGAGGATGGGGAATTTTACTGTCAGGTACGATTGCAGACTGTTGCCCACGAAAACAGTTTCCTCGAATTCCATCTGCTTTCCGGATTTCACAACCTGCATATCGCTCTTCCTGATGACGCTCGCGATTTCCGGCGGGAACAGGTTGTAATCGTTTCCGCTTACAATGTCGTCACGTGATATATCGAATACTTTTTCGAAAACCCTGTTTACGAAAATATAGTTTCCCGTAATGTCTTTCAAGGAAATGATGTTGGGAGAATTCTCCATAATCGAATTAAGGTTGGATTCACTCTCCCTTAGTTCGGATAGCATCATATTCCGTTCTGTGACATTCCTGAAAATGCCTCTTGTGGACACGGGGCGGCCCTCTTCAAAACGGCAGTTGATATTCCCCTCGACATCAATCCTGTCGCCGTATTTTGTAACAAACACGGTATCAATAAAGTCAATATTTTCGCCGGAAAACATTTTTTCCAGCAATTCCATGCAATGGGGCAGGCTGTCGGCGTGGATTATGTCCCGAATATTCAGGGAGGCTACCTCTTCCTCTGTGTATCCGAGTGTTTCGCGCCATGCGTTGTTTGTGTATAGTATGCCTCCGTCCGGAGCCACGATTTGAATCATGTCGTTTGCGCTGTCCAGGAAATCCCTGAGAAGCTCATCGTTCTTTTGCAGCGTGTCGCGTATGGCTTTCTGTTCCGTTATGTCGGAAAGACAGATAAGGACTTTCCCCTCACCGCCCAATGTCATATATGATGTGTTGATGATATAGTAGCGGACGCTTCTTGCCTCTCCGTCGTCAATGTTGAGTTCAACTTCAATCGGACCGATACTTTTCCCCGTCCTGTATGTTTCCTCGACGGAATTGCGAAAATGACAATACGAGCATGCCTCACCACTGCCGCATTCCGTGCCGTCGGCGGTAGTCACACACTTCAAGACATCGCCGCAGAGCCTCCCGGAGACATTATCCGGGGAGCAATCCATCAGCACAGCGCCCGCTTTGTTGTATTTCTCGATGCGTGCGTTGCCGTCTGTCAATATGAGCACTACAGGCGCGCTGTTGAAGATCAGGTCCAGTTCCGTCGAGCGTTCGACAAGTTTTTCTTCGAGCCGTTTCCGCACTTCGATATCTTCACGAAGCTGCATATTGAGCAAAACAAGTTCCTCGCTGTTTCTTTGTAACGTCGATTCATAGTCTACAATAGTGTTTTCCGCGCTTCGCAGGAACCGCGAAAGCAGCAGCAGCAGAAGCAGGGAAGAGCCGATCAGCACGTGCAAAAGGATGGTGGTTACGCGTCTTGCGAAAGCGACATCACGGGTCAGGTCCACCAGGACAACCATGTGTCCTCTTTCGGTCTCCTCCATATCCCGAACTCCGAAAACGCCTATCCCATAATGTTTGTTGCCGTCTGCGAACAGAATGCCGAGCTGCCCTTTCTTGTGCACTCCTGATAATTGTTCTATCCTGGCACGAACGGCATCGGAAAAGCTTCTTCGTGTCTGCCCGGTGACTACAATCGACTTATAACGGTCCCAGTCGCCTGTTCTGCCGATCATGCGAAGCCCTTCTTCCCACTTTGCGCGGTCCAGCCCCTTTTTGGAAAGCGTGAAGATGAAATCGCAATCAAGCAATTGCGCCAGGGTCGGCGCGATGTGTCCGATCTCTTCGCCCAGTTCCACGAATCCGATCAACTCATCACCGACATACCAGGGATGCACCACACGGAGCGTAAAGGTGTGATAAGGGCCGTACTCGATACCGCTGGAAGGCTTACCAGTGATAGCGGCCTCGAGCGTTGTCAGCCTGTCCACGACATCGCCGTATCTCGAAGGGTTGTGGACACGCAACAACACTGTACGATCCGGAAGCATGTAGTAGAAGTGTGTCGTCGCGTACTTGTCTCTGAAATTTTCAAACTGGGATGCGGAAAGAGCTAAAAGCTTTTCGCGGTCCTTTGCGATAAGCGCCTCCCTGATGTCCTTGTTCAGCATAATCGCGTCGATAGTCTGGCCCAGGCGATTCGTGTCGTTCTCCAGCATATAGTTGTAGTTGGTTTCGGCATCGATGATGCGTTTATCCAATGAAACCCGTCGCGCATTGGTACCGACCTGAAAGATCGCTATTACAGCAAATGACATACCCATGACGACAAAGATAATAATCGGCAGCATGACATTCAGGCGGAGCACTCTCCCGGCGGAGGACGCGCCGGCGCCCGGCGCACCTGTTTCCGGTTTTTCGCGTGTCTTTTTTCCCATGTCCGGCTTTCTCACGCCAGTACTTCCCTGATCGCTTTTGTAAGTTCCTGAATCTCGAAAGGCTTTTGAATAAATACTTTCGCGCCGTTTGCCGGTAGTTCTTCCGCCTGGTCGCCTACGCAGTAGCCGGATGCTGCTATCACTCTAACGTCGGGATCGATCTTTTTCAGCGCAGAGAATACTTCCGGCCCGCCCATGCCGGGCATAACCATATCCAGAATTACCACATCGATTTTTTCCGGGGATTCCCTGTAAATATCTATGGCTTCCCGCCCGGAACCGGCGAGTTTGACAGTGTATCCCAGCCTGAAGAGCATTTTGCCCATCATCTCGAGTATAAATATCTCGTCATCCACGACAAGAATGGTTTCGAGACCGTGTTTTACGTTTTCTTGTTTCTTACGCGACTCCTCTTCTTTTGAAGGTCCGGCGACCGCGGGCAGAAATATTTCGACATCCGTGCCGTGCCCCACACGACTGTCGACAAAAATACGCCCGTTATGATTTTCGATAATTCCGTGCGCTATCGAAAGCCCCATCCCGGTGCCTGCTCCGGTCTCTTTTGTCGTGTAGAAAGGATCGAAAATCCCGGGCAGAATATCAGCGGGAATCCCTTCCCCGTTGTCTGAAATCCTTATGCGGCAATAGTCGCCTTTGCCGAGCGTGTCGCCGTGGATGCGGACATCCCGCTCGAAACGGGCCTCGGCACATTCGATCACGAGCCGACCGCCGCCCGGCATGGCGTCCACGGCGTTGTTGCACACGCTCAGCAACACCTGTTGAATCTGGTTGATATCGACTTCCACATAAACATCGCTCGTACGGCTTGTGATCTCGATTTTTTTGGAAACGCTTCTATCAAGCATCAGCGTGATGTCTTTAATGATGTCTACAACATTGATTTCGGCAACGACCAGTTTGTCCTTGCGGGCGAACGCAAGCATCTTCATAGTGATCTCTTTCGAGCGCTCGGCTGCCTTCATCACTGAAATGAATTCATCATAAAAAGCATCACCCTTTTTCAGGTCCATCAATGCCAGGTGGGCGTTGCCCATAATAACTCCGAGCATATTGTTGAATTCATGGGCTATGCCGCCCGCCAGCCGGCCGACCGATTCCATTTTCTGGGAGTGAATCAACTGTTTCCTTAAGCTTTCCTGCACTGTTATGTCTTCAATTATACCGTCGAAATATTCTATATCCCCATCTTCTCCCGCTACAGCTTTCGCGGAAATGCGCGCGGTCAGTTCGGAGCCGTCTCGCCTTTTAAGAAGTATCTTTTCTCTGTTGACGTCTCCCGTGGCAAGCAACTTATCGGAAAATTCTTTGCGTTTTTCGGGTTCGGCGTAAAGACTTTCCACGGGGACACTCATTATCTCGTCCACAGTCTCGAAACCGAACATTCTCGCCAGCGCGACATTCGCCATCAGGAACTTGCCCTTGCTCCCCGGCGTATTGCGGAAAATACCCACCGGCACATTCTCCATGATGGTCCTCATTCGTAATTCCGCCGCTTCGAGTTCATTCTTGCTTCTGCGCAGTTCCGTTATATCCTTCGCTATATGGATACAGCCGGACAACTCACCGGATTCCTTCTTCAACGGGATAACCGATACTTCCATTTCGCCGCCAAGTCGCTCTTCGGATATCTCCACGTTGTGTGGTTTCTTATCATCCAACAACTTCTTGAAAGGGCAGTAGGCCGGCGGCTCCTCCGTTCCGTGCACGGTCGAGTAACACGTCAGCCCGACACAATCTCCCGGCGTTGTCGCCAACCTGGCGGCCATTGCTCTGTTGACACGGATAATCTTAAAATCCGTGTCCAGAATCGCAATCATGTCCGGCATGGAATCAAAAAACAGTTCAAGGTCCACAACTTCCCGCATATTTATTCTCCAACATTTGAGCCTGTCGCAGGATCACGTTCAAAGCCGGTCACGGAGGAACTGAAATCCTGCAATCGGTCCAACTTATCCATGGTTTATTCGCTCCTGCGCTTCAGAGCATATCTGATCGTAAATCTTCTGTAAATTCAACACTATAATGGAAACACCCGCAAACCGCGGCGCACCGGTCGGGGCCAGCAATGCAAAGACAAAATGGTGATGATGAAAGTAAATTGGAAGATGCGAACTCGTCGGGGGTGTTTTCTGTACCTTTATACACGATTATATTATTGTCTCAGGGCGTTTTCGACGACTCGCAGCAATTGTTTTTCGTTTGACGGTTTTATCACGAAATTCACAGCGCCTGTTCTCATGCACCTTATGACGGAAGAAGGTCTGGCTTCCTGCGTGAACATCACTATTTTGGATTTTACTCCCGACCTTGAAATCTTCGTTGTCGCCTCAAGACCGTCCATTCTCTTCATCACTATGTCCATCAATATGAGATCGGGAACCAGTTCGCCGGCCATAGCTACAGCTTCGTAGCCGTCTTCGGCTTCACCGACGATCTCATATCCCGCCGGTTCAAGTATCTCGCGCAGCCTTTTCCTGATCGCTGCAATATCGTCCACCAACAAAATACGCGCCCGCGCCCGGGGCGCATCCTGCGGTAATCCCGCCATATCGTTTTTAAATCCTGTATCGTCGGTTTTATCCATTATCAGCATCATATCATTCATGACAAGCATATCCTTGAATGGTTGTCCCCTGGAGCCGCTATTGCAAGCGGCTCTTCAACCCGTATTGGTGAAATATACGGTTCAAGCGATAGCCTTCACAAGGTCGTATTCACCATCAACAGTTCTAATCGTCAACTTTCCGCTTCCGATATCCAGCGACATGTTCCTCCAGCTCGAGCCGCCGACATCACCCGCGTCTATCACTATTCCGTTTTTCCACAGTATTTTCTTCGCTATCAATAAATTGCGTTTCCCCAGATTTGACGTGTTGTTGCTGCCTGAGATGCACGCGCCGCCCGCCAATGTAACCTTGAGATTTTTCTTTGCCGCGCCCTTTTCGAACAATGCGTTGAACAACTCCGCAATGCCCGTATCCCCGAACATATTCGGATTCGACTTTGCCTTTTTCCGATTACTTCTTGAATACGGAAGCTGAAAATGCAAAAGACCGCCTATGCGGTTGACCGGGTCGTAAGCCGATATGCCGACACATGTGCCGAGCGCGTAGGTCTTCAACATGTCGCACGGCCTCGCGGAAATTTTCATATCGCTGATGCCCACTACGATTTTATTTGTTTTTGTGAGCGGCGGGTGGTTCATTCAACAACTCCTGTAAGGTTTCCTGTAGGTTGCGGATTCCACAAACTGCAGGTCGGTGTCGATGCTGAGCAGGCTTTCCGAGTGGCCGATCATGAGGATGCCCCCCGGTTTCAACTGCCTCGAAAAACGATTTACGAGTTCCTGCTGGGTCCGCGAATCGAAATAAATCATAACATTGCGGCACATGATAACATCGAATTTCGCCGTCATCGGCCACGGGTTCATAAGATTGAGATAATTAAACTTGATAAGACATTTCACTTTTTGTCCGACCCTGAAAAAATCGTTGCCGGCGCGCTGGATTCTCTCGAAATATTTGTGTTTTATGTCCGCCGGCACATTGTTGAAACGGTCCGCCGGATACTCGCCGTTTCTGGCCGCATCAAGCATCCTCGTGGAAATATCCGTCGCAAGTATTTTGCAATCCTTGAACTGAATATTCTCAATGTTTTCCATGAGGGTGATCGCGAGAGTATAAGCCTCCTCGCCGGAAGAGCAGCCCGCGCTCCACATTCTCAAGCTGCCGTCTCCATTCTGCACAAAACGCGGGATTACCTGAGTGCGGAGATAATCGAAATGCTTTGATTCCCTGAAAAAAGATGTCAGATTCGTGGATAAACTGTCCACCATGTTCATGTATTCGCGATCATTTTCCTTCACCAGCTCGATATAATCCCTGAATGAGGAAATCCCCAGTGAACGCATTCTCTTTGACAATCTCGCGGTGACAAGCTTTTCCTTTCCTTCTTTCAGATTTATCCGGCAGGAAGCGTATACCATAGAACTGATGTCCCTGAAATCTTTTTCCCTTAGTTCGTATGTCGCTGTTGTCGCTTTCGTCATTTCCATGCTCCGGAATCAGCTTATGTTCAAATAATAGTTCCATACGAAATGTCGCGGTATCATTGTGAACATGATTAGCTTGTAGATGGAGAATGATTTTCTTGTAGCTCCGCATCTACGCCGGGGCTTCGCCGCCGGTCTCGCTACAAACAGATTCATACAAGAGGTTCAATAATGCAGATATTCACTGGACGGCGTCGAAGGCCGCGCACAGGGTGAGCAGGGCGTCATACCAGGCCCATGCCGTGTCTTTTATCGGAGGGGACGTGTATACTCCAAGCACATTCACATGCAAAGGGTAGTAGCATAATTTTGAGTCCGGCGCAAAAAGTCCGTGTTGAGTCTAAATGGAAAACAGTCAGCGAAAAACGGGGACTGGCAACGCGGTTTTTTCGCGGTGCCTGTACCTGCTTTTCGCGTGTTGGGACTTTTTGCGCCGGAATCAATTTTGCAATTGGCTCTTTATACATCCTCGGTATTGTACTCACCGGCGAGCACTATGGGAATGAAACCGGCCGCCTTGCCGGCCTTTGCTCTTATGGGTTGAATGCCGTGTGGCAATCCCGGCGGAATGTACACGCAGCCCGGCGAGCCGACTTCGTATTTCTCGTCGCCCAGCGTAACTTCCGCCACTATCGCGTCCTGCTCCCCGATGAAAATGTATATCTCCGGCGCATCGTGTTTGTGTTTGTGCGCCATCCCGAACTGTGTAATGTTCTGCGCGATGAATTCCGGGATATTCTCCATGAACATCAACGTAGCCCACACATTCGCCTCAGGCACCTGTGCTCCGGACATTATCACCGGGTAATTAACCTGCGGCATGTTTTCGTGATGCGGGAGTTCGCTTACAGCCTTCGGCTCTCTCACGATCAAGTGTTCGTATTTCTTCGCACTCATAATTAGACCTTCCCATCTGCGCATATACACATTCGGCTGCACTTTTTCTCCGCCGCTGTATTCAACATGTTGCCGCACAAGTTGTTGCTTACAAGCAATACCGGTTGTTTAACGCTTTTGCGACAGTCGAGACGCCTGGTCCATACTGCCGCGATATTATTATGAGGTACAGTGGCACAGTGGCACAGGCGTCTCGACTGTGCCGGTCATGAACTTAAGTAACCGGTATTATGCTTACAAGAGTAATGAACGTAGAGCATTCAGTCAATACCATGCCTGAACTCCGGAACACGATCCGGATTTCTTTGTGAGAAAGCCGGGCTATGCGGGGAATTCTGAAGCGAAGCCAACTGCGAACTGTCACGAAAAAGCTTGTGCTTCTTGATCGGCAACGACGATTGAAGGTTGATATTAATGTGAGTATGAAGATATAATATCCGAACTTGTGCGTTTTTGTAAAAGGCAAAAGATTGCTGCATAATACTGTTACCAGTGTGTCGTGTACAAACAGCTTTTATTCGGTCACGAACGAGCCGGTTTGGTTCCGGCTATGCCGGGATAGGAAAGAAAGGTGATTATTATGGTAAGATCGCTTGCTCAGGTTGGAATCACTTGCTCGGATATTCAAAAATCATTGTGTTTTTATCATGAGATATTAGGAATACCTCTGTTGGAAGCGCTGGATGTACCCGAGGATCAGGTAAGAGACATATATGGGCTGGAGGACGGCACGAAGGTCACATTATTTCTGTTAAGAACCGGCAATGGCGGTTTTGTCGAACTTTTTCATTTTCAGCCTTTAGGCGGAGAGCATCAGAAGGTTGTCTGGAACAGGCCGGGAATAACTCACCTTGCACTTGATGTAAAAAAACTACCGAAAGTTATGGAGCGTTTAAAAAGAGAAGGAATAGAGTTTATCTGTCCGGTTAAGAATAATCTTGGAACAGATTTTGTATTTACTCGCGATCCGGATGGTAATCTCGTAGAGCTTATCGATATGAAGAAGCTGTACTGGCCGGGGCGCATATTAGGTGGCATTCTGGCGAAAATAAACACTCGCGGCAAATATCGCACGCTATATGAAGATATAAAAGATAATAAGCCGTTTCCCTCATAATACTTCGGCATTAGCAAGGCAGACCATGGGAACGATGAAAATCATAACAGGCATAAAGCCGACTGTGCCGATATGGAGCAGAACAGCTTGTTGAAATGTGCAGAAACGGTCGGCACGGACAGTTCTGCAAGCATTGCTGCTCGTGCCCGGACAAAAGCGGTTTGAGCGCGGCACACATGGTTTATCTCAACTCCGGAGTAGTCTCCGGGAAATTTTTATCGGGTAAAGCAGAATAAGAATCCGAACTTTTCACACGCGAAGTCCGTGTGCGTGGTTTAAAACCGGCTATGCCGGGTCAGGAGCAACAATATGAGAATGCTTATATGGCACGTGGATTCATTCAAATGTACGATAACGGAAAAGGGTCGCGGCGGCATTGTCGAGGACCCCGGCGACGGCGAGACATACGTCGAAGAAGCGCTGATCGTATACACGTGTGTCGAGCGTAAAGATGAAAAGAACCCTGAAATAATCGCCGGGAAAGCTGCCGATGAAATCGCCTCTCACGCGCGCGCGCTGAAAGTAGGCAACATCGTCGTGCATCCCTTCGCGCATCTTTTCGCAAAACTCGGCGCGCCCGCGAAAGCGATAGAAATTATGGATTCCGTGAATGCGAACCTTAAAGAGCAGGGTTTTGATTCCGTGCGAACTCCATTCGGCTGGTTCAACCGGCTCGACATCAAGGCCAAAGGGCATCCCCTCTCGCGCATCGCCCGCAAGATAAACGCGGGTTGAACGCGCGCGGACGGTAACACCACGTTCCGCCGCGACCGGCTGAAACCGCCTCGAATGAAGACTCGACCCGGCCTTTTCTTCTCCTGCTTTTGTGCAACTTCGTTGAAATATCCCGGCTTAATAAATAGAATGTTCGGGATGAAAAGTACTTTTTATAATCTAACATCCGAAAGATTCCGGCAACCGGCAACGTTTCATATATAAGCGCAGTATGAGCACGCGCCTGCCCGACGTTGGCCGCGACACACCGGAGAGTGGCGAGGTAGACAATGGAAGCGACGGAAGCTATTGCGAAATGGCGCAGCATCAGGAAGTTCAAGGACGAAAAAGTACCGGACGAAAAAATACTGAAAATACTTGAAGCCGGTCGGCGCGCGCCTTCGTGGGAAAATGTGCAGCCCTGGCATTTTCTGGTCATCGAAGACCGTGAAACAAAGGATAAGCTGGTCAAACTGTCGAAAGGGCAGAAGTTCGTGGGAGCCGCGCCGGTCGTTATAGGCGTATGCGGCGACATCAGCGCGTGGGACAAACCGAAAAACAAGGAAGCCCTGATGGAACTTGTCGAGGCGGGCGTTATGAAGGTCAACGAAGCGATTATCGACAAGGTGATGCTCGAGGACCCACTGTTCTGCGTTGCCGAGAACGGGCCTGCGATGATACTTGCGCGGACATTCGAGCAACTCGGCATAGCCTATGGTTTCATGGGTATCGAGGCGGTCAACCAGGGGCTCGGTATGACGATTGTCGGGGCGTTCAACAACGATACGGCAAAGAAGAAAAGCGACTTGTACGCCGAGTTGAAAAGCGATCTCGGCCTGCCGGAAGACGTCTATCTGCTCGCACTGCTGACTATCGGTGTGCCCGACCATGAGCCGAAGGCGAGACCGCGCAAACCGCTCGATAAGATTGCGTCGCGCGGGAAATACGGTCGGCCGTTTTCGGTATGAATGGCTTGCTGCCGTCGTGACGAAGGTAAAATGACTTATACAGGGAAGCCGATTGCAGAATTCTGATTCGCCTGCGGTCGGCTGCAATTGTCAACAGCAGCGTTGTCGGCACAAAATCTTCCTCAACGTACTCTGCAAGTACGCCTGCGGGGATTTTGCACCTCCGTCTTGCTTCTGAATAATTTCGTTCGACCTCGCTTCGAACATAATTTTGCAATTGGCTCAGGGGAGTGAGAGAAATGAAAGGCAGTCTTTAGATGGCGGAAGGTTCAAAACAGGCGGCGAACTCGATGGGATACGCCGTATATGACTGGCTGCGGCGCCACCCCGGTCCCTTCATTGCCGTTTTTATAATCTTCATTACAATATACGGCGCTCTATGGCTGCTGACACACCGGATACAGGACGAAGCAGTGTCTTTTTTAAGGGATTCGCTAAAGTGCGACCTGCGCGTGAAGAGAATATCGGTAACACCGGGCCTGAGAATCGTGCTTGAAGGTGTGCGCGTCACTTCACCGGCCAGCGCACTGAAACTGCCCGACCTGACTGTGGACAAAGTGCTGCTTGCCGCGGACATCCCTTCGCTGATAGCGGGAAAAATGAAACTTCGCGAAGTGGTTCTCGAAAATCCGCGCCTGACGATTTATGAGGAACCGGACGGCAGCTACAACATCTCGTACTGGCTCGACAGAGCGACCGGATGCGATCCTTCCACGCCTCTGGATTCATTCCCCGCGCGAATAACAGTGAAAAAGGGCCGTGTGCTGGTAGAACCACCGCCGGGCGTCGCGTGGAAGGACTCGCTCGAACTCGCCGTGATCGACGGCGTCATGGGGCTCACTCCGGAACTTGAGATAGGCGCGGACCTCGAGCTGACATCATTCTCATCGCGTGTTTCTCTCAAGGGCAATATCGCTCCATGTGTCGATGAAGGCTTTCATTTCAAGGGCCATTCCGAAAACTTCGATTTCACAACGCTCGGCGATGTCATGAAGGATATGTTTTTTCGCAAGCAGCGGAATCCGCCCAATTTCCCAGGCGGTGTGGGCAGGTTTTCGTTTATCATCGAAGGTTCTTACACGGAGCCGATTGTCTCCGGTGATGTTTCGACACGCGACGTGGACGTGAGATTCTCGCTTGTAGGAAAGACGATGGCCATAACCGATATTAAGGCGGGCGTCGGAACGGAGAGAATAACGGGCTCGGGCAATGTCGATTTTTCCGATGAAGCTATGCCGTACAACTTTTCTTTTGTGCTTTCCGACCTGAGTATGCAGAGGCTTTTCAGGAATGCACTGGGATTCCAGTATGCACCGGAAGGAACGATATCGGGCTACGCGAAAGTAAGCGGCAGCCTGACGGGCGGACAGCCTGTTGTGGACAGCGGGAACATCAGCATCGAGCACGTTACGCTTAAAGTGCCTGCGCCGGCACTCGGACGGGCGAGCGGTCTGCGAGGCACGATTGTCGAGATACCGGTGGAAAGCATAACGGCAAGGCTGAAAACGCGAAAGGAACGACTGAGGCTGACCGGTATCAGTATAGAAGCCGAACGCTGGTCCGCCGGCGGCTGGGCGGACATCGGCGGCGCTCTGCCTGCCAACGGGCTCAACGGGGACAACGATTTCTCTCTCGGCCTGACACTCGATGCCGCGGATGCTTCATACATCGCGGCGTACTTCCCTTCACTCAGGAACAAAATCAGCGGTATGCTCGAGAGCGAAATAAAACTTTACGGTTCGTTCGGCGACAGCGGAATTTCAGGCGGAACCGCGAATATCAAATTGCGCTCCGGTTATGTCACGAACCCATACAGCGGCGGACATGTGGATTATTCATACCAGACACTTGATTTCGACATTGCGGAAGTCGGCATCGAGTTCTCTCGGCACAACATCCGGGTGGCCGGCGCTACGGTAAGCGGCAACGGTTTCGATGTAAACGCCAACGGCTCGATCGGATACGACGGGAAGTTGCAACTGGTGGCGCGAGGCCGCCTGTCGCCGGAACGGGCACGCGAGTTCGCAGGTCTGAGCCCCTATATCGCGGCTTCCGATAAATCGTCGCTCGCGACTTATGATGCCAGGTGCGACATCAGCGGCAATATCCGTAACCCGCAATCCGTCTGGCAACGCCCCAGGGTCACACGCTGGCAGGATTATCTCTGGTAGAACCGGTCGTTCGGAAAGACGGAACATATAATATGGATAACTGTCCACTGGTGTCGTGTCTACAAAGAAAAGATGTACGACTGCACACGGAGATAACATGATAAAAAAAGTTTACGCGACAATTACTTTTCTTTTGCAATTGGCTCTTTTGGTTGTACTTGTTTTTCCGACCGCCGCGTCGGCAGCGCCGTGGCTACGGGAAGTAATCAACAAATCGACTGCGGAAGGCATGTCTGTTCTCTGCCGGTTCTCGTCCGCCCCGGTCACTCCCGCCGCCTTTACGCTCAAAGACCCGCCGCGGCTCGTGATCGATTTCAAAGACTCCGACACAAAACTCGTACCCTACAAAAAGGATTATTCGGATTTGATTCTGAAAAGCATCCGTGTGGGCCGCCCCGAGCCGACCACTGTAAGGGTCGTGCTCGACCTGAAATACATTCTTCCTTATAAAATCACACCTGTCGCAGGCACGAACGATGTGTTGATATACATACCGACAAAGGTCGAAGAGCGGGAAGAAAAAACGGAAGTCCTGCCGGGTATAAATTATACGTACAAGCAGTTTATGACGGAGGCGGGCCCGATGACGGCGCATGTGCTGGACCTCGATCTCAACAGGCCGGAGATAAAACTGGCGGTGACAATCGGGGACGATCGCCTCGGCGGCAAAGAGAAGCTGTCGTCGCTGGTGAAACGCAAAGGCGCGGCCATCGGCATAAACGGCGGCTACTTCAACATGAGTTCCGGCGCGCCGATAGACATGCTCGTCGTGCGCGGCAAAGTACTCATGCTGCCCGACAGGTATCGCGGTTTTTTCGGTCTGAACTTCGACGGCGTGCCCGTGATGATGCGCCCCAACGCGAGCCTTAGCATCAAAGTCGGCGATCAGCACCTTCAGTACGTGCACAGGCTCAACTGGCCCGGCGGCATCGGCCGACTTTCCATCTTCACCCCCGAATTCGGGAAAACCACAGGCTCCGCCGCCGACCGACGCGCCGTTATCGTTCGCAACGGCATCGTTACGGGCTTCTCTAAAGGAGATACGGCCATACCCATCGACGGATTCGTTCTTACCGGCGGCGATTCGCACAAAGAATTCCTTGACAAGATAAAGAAAGGTGACAAAGCCGTCGTCACACTCGCGTCCTATCCCGACCTTAAAAATATAAAATATGGTTTCTCCGCCGGGCCACTGCTGATTCACGACAGTGTGATACAGGACAAACTTGTCGAGGATTTCACGATTTCATCCGGTATCGTGGCAGACCGCAACCCGCGCACCGCCTGCGGCATTACAAACAACAATCATATTATCTTTGTGGTGATCGAGGGACGAAACACTCGCAGTGCAGGTATGACCCTCAACGAACTCGCGAAATTCCTTCTTTCGCTCGGCTCGATACAGGCGATAAACCTCGACGGCGGCGGCTCCAGCGAAATCGTGATCGGCGATAAAATCATAAACCAGCTGCCCGGCGGCACCGAGCGCGGCATCGCCAACGCTGTACTCATTTATCACGAATAATCTCCGTAACGGAGATCTCTTTTAACAGCCCGTCGCGAAAGGCAGCAGGACATCGAACGTGGACCCTCTGCCCGGTGCGGTCTCGATAAAAATAGCGCCTTTGTGGTCGCTGACCACGCCGTATGCGTGAGACAGGCCCAGGCCGATGCCTCTGTCGGGGTCCTTGGTTGTAAAGAAAGGATCGAATATTTTTTCGGCAACATCACGATCCATCCCGATCCCGTTGTCTGATATTGAGATTTTGAGATAATCACCTTTCGATATTTTAAAATGCGGGCTTGATCTCGACTTTTTATATTTAGTATGTGAAACATTTATTCTGATGAGACCGCCATCCGGAAGCGCGTCTCCGGCATTCAGCAATATCGCGACAATAGTCTGGAAAATCCTGTTCCGGTCGCAAAATATCTGCTCCAGACTTTCTTCGAAGGTTTCTTCGATTCGTATCGTTTCAGACAGGTTGCTGCGTGCCAGCCTGCATGTTTCCGTCACCAGTGCCGCGATGTCGACATCGAACATCTGAAGGCTGTCCTGCCGGGAAAAGGAGAGAAGGCTTGAGGTCAGGCTGTTTGCACAAACCGAGGCTTCCATAATATCGTCCAGGCATCTCGAGGCGACTTTATCTCCTGCAAGGTCGATGTTGCGCAGTAGCGACACACTTCCCATGATGACCGCCATAAGATTGTTGAAATCGTGAGCGACACCGGCCGCGAGCCTGCCTACAGCCTCGTATTTTTTCGTTTCGATCAAATGGTCTATAAGCAGGCGTCGCTCCGTCTCGCCCCTGTCATGCTCGATCCCTCTCGATATTATCTCCCATGCCGTCTTCAGCATGGTCTCGTCTTCGGCGGCCCAGTACCTTTTTCTTTTCACACTGTCCAGACCCATGAAACCGGCCAGCGCGCTTCCGGGCCGGGAGTGCACAACGATAATTGATTTTATCCCCTGCGCTTCGAGCATTTCTCTTTCGGCGGTCGCCTCTTCGGGCAGTGTTGACACGTCATATATATTCACCGTACGGCCTTCTTTTATATACTCATTCCACCACGGCACCATGCGCATGTCGAAATCCTGGAGATTGTCTTTCTGCGGCTCTATCCCTTCCGCTACCCATTCGTTTGTGTTGCTGGCTGTGAAGGAGTCATTATCGATGCGGAAAATATATGCTCTGTCGACCTGAAAGAGACTGCCGATGTCCTCGAGTGATTCATCTATTGCCGCATTCAGGTCGAACGGCGGTATGAATCTCTTTGATATCCTCGATATGGTTTTTTCTGTTTTCACCCTGAAATCCGAGAATTTCATCTGCTTCTTTATCGTTGTAATATCCCTGTGCATTCCACCGATATGGGTAGTCTCTCTCTTCTCGTTTCGTATAGGGAAAAAGCGGGATTGAATCAATAATTCGCTTCCGTCCGCGTTTGCCATCGGTATTTCCCCGTACCATTCATTCCCTCTGGCTACAGATTCAAATATTTCATCGAGAGAAACACCGCCGGCAATCGGTTTTATATATTTTTTCCATGAAGCTCCCATCAGGTCGTCTGCACTATACAGCAACTTTTTGTTGCCGTAGTCGGTGTAATTGATATATAACAAATCGCCCCCAATTGAAATAATCGTAATCACATCATTTGTGTTTTCGATGAGGGCCGGAAAAAGTTTTTCAATTTCACTTCTGTCCATCTATCAAGTTGCTCCTGTCTGGTTGCTGCCGGATATTCTACACTATTCCGGGTAATAATGCAGATAGTTTTTATGATAACATTTTCGCGACGCATACGGCAGGTTCTTAATCGCGTCGTAAGCGACAGGATGTTGTCACCGGAAATTGTTAACCCGCATATTTCACCAATGCGGGCTATCTGTGCAAGCACTAACTACACAAGGCACGCCTCTACTCACTCACCCTCCCCATCATTCCGCACCGCTGAACCAGGGGTTGACATATTCCATTTATTATGTTTTAATATATATCAGGACGAAAGCTATCTCAGGAGGAGAAAAAAACACACAGGGACGGTGGTAAAAATGGCTTTAGGAATAGGAAGCGTAGGCAATACCTCATCACTATTCGCGATGAATGCGATGAGAGTGAACTCACTACTAATAAACAAAAACATCGCACAACTATCTTCCGGCAACAGGCTGATCAATGCAGGAATAGACCCCAGCGGTCTTGCAATTTCCCAGATGTTCCGCTCACAGATCAGCGGCATCGATCAGGCTGTTTACAACGCCCAGGACACGGTAAATCTTACCCGCACGGCGGACTCGACCCTGGCAAACCAGCAGGATGTACTCGTAAGAATGAGGGACCTCGCCGTAAGATCATCAAATGAAGCAACACTCACGGATGCAGACAGGGCAAATCTCGATGCTGAATACCAGTCGTTGAAAAGCGAACTTACAAGATCCGGCAACGCCGCACAATTCAACACTAAAGACCTGCTCAACGGCACTTATGGTACCCAGGCGGCCCAGGTCGGCCCCGACAATTCGCCTGACCAGCAGCTTGACGTGACACTCGACGAAAGCACATCCAACTCGATGGGGCTCGCCGCTTCCGACGTTTCCAATGTGACTAATTCCCAGAACGCAATAGATGAAATCGACACGGCGCTCGAACAGGTTTCCAACGCAAGAGTCGATCTGGGAGTCACAGAAAACAGGCTCCAGTACGCCACAAACGATCTCTACACACAGCGCATCAATAACGCCGCCGCAAACTCAAGAATTGCAGACACGGACTTCGCTTTGACTATTTCCAGTCAGGTCAGGGCACAGTTGCTCAACCAGGTTAGCCTTTCCGCACTATCGCAGTCCAACGCCCAGGGGTTTGGTGTATTGAAACTTCTCGGAATGAACGGATAAAATAACGTAATCTTCTGCGACAGAAATGATAAAAGCCACTGTTAAAGGTGGCTTTTTTTGTGTATTATGGAGCCTTCAGGCGAACAAAAAGATCATTGGGGGCAGGGTTCCCATGCCGGACGGGACGCACAACTCGAGCACATCAATACAAAGGCACCAATTGCAAAATTATGTTCGTAGCGAGGTCGAATGAAATTGTTCGGAAGCAAGGCAGAGGTGCAAAATCCCCGCAGGCAACTTGTATAATAGGATGATTTTGCGCCGACAACGCAGATGTTGATAAAGGAAGCCGATCACAGCCGAATACCGTTAACGGGTTCTTCGAAAAGGCAACTGTTCACTGGGGGCATTGAAAAAAATGCGTTAAACACCTGGAGATTCTTCGCTTCACCCAGAATGACAACACACGGATTTCGAGTTTAACGGCGATAACAGAAAATCCTGGAATGCAAAAACGTCAGTTTTTGCGAAATGCGACTTCTTTACAGTTGCAACGACACAGTCCTTGCATTCCATGAATTTCAGATGTTCCGTTGCGAACAGTTTATCTGCGAACGGATACTGATAAAAAATTGCATATACAAACAATGTGGAGAATGATTACGATTCGCGTTCGAGAGCGGCAAAGAGCTCCATCATCCTGTGGCGGCGTTTGGCTTTTATGATGGTGTCTTCGTTGACTGTCATACCGGAGGGGAAGAGGACATTGCCGTCGTCGTCGGAGATGGTTTTTGCAACTCTGCGACCAAGCATGTAGTCGCGCTGTCGCTTCTCGACAGGTGAGAGTTCTGTGGCGGGCAGTTGCGGTGCAGCGACATCGCCGCCTCTTTCTTCCGGCCTTCTCAAGTCTTCGCGGGTCCGCAGGATATCAAGCAGTTCACGACCGAGAAACCTGTGCTGGCGTCCGATTCGTGTGGACTTCAGCCTGCCGTCCTTCAACATGCGTTTCACTGTTGGAAGGCTTATCTTAAGGATCTGCGCAACTTCTTTTGTTGTGTAAACTTCGTTTTCTTCAATCTTCATGAACCGGATCTGTCGCTCTCGCTGCATATTTTCGGTGTCCGGTGGCTGTGCCCGGCTTGCCGTTGATGATAGTTATGTTTTTTCGCCGATTGCGTTATCTAATTATTACATTTTCATCGTTGGAATTCAATTGATTTAAAAACGGCTCTCTGTTACACTTGAACTGCTTGTGAAAGGTGATGTGGAAATATGGCGCGAAAAGGCAAAAGCATATCGAGTTTCCAGAAGATGCTGGCAGCCCCTGTGGCAGGCCGTGTTATTGCAAAGATACGCATCTGCGGCCCGATCATTCCAGGCGGCAGCCGCTCTCCCCAGTTCAAAGCGGTGAACCCCGACAGGATAGTGCAGAAGATAAACTGGGCGAACAGTCGCGGCGTGAAAGCGATTATTTTTGAGATCAACAGTCCCGGCGGTTCCGTGCTGCCGAGCAAAGAGATCGCCGATGCCGTCACAGCGTCCGAGGCGCACACGGTCGCATGGGTGCGGGACCTCGCTGCATCCGGCGGCTACTGGATAGCAAGCGCCTGCGACAGGATCGTGGCCGACCCCATGAGCGGCATCGGCAGCATAGGTGTAATCAGCACTCATCTTGAATTTTCCGGGTTGATGAAAAAGCATGGTATCGGCTATGAAGGGTTCAAGTCGGGCGAGTTCAAAGACATGGGCGTTCCATTCAGGAAAACCACGGAAAAAGAAAAAAAGCAGATACAGGAACACATAAATAAGATACATGACAAGTTCGTCGAGTCGGTCGCAAGAAACCGGGGTCTCGATAAGAAGAAAATCGCTGCTCTCGCCTCCGGTCGACTGTATCTGGGCGAAGAAGCAAAGAAACTCGGACTGGTGGACAGGCTCGGCAGCCGCGAGACAGCGATAAAACAATGCGAGAAACTTGGCCGTTTCAAGCATATTTTTGTGGCGGAAGTGGAAGATTTCAAAGAAGAACTTTTCGACGGCCTCAGCCGGATGTTCGCCATGACTCCCTTCGCACTGGGCAGAGGCATCGGGCAGAGCATCCTCGACAACATCAGGTACGACACAAGCTTCAAACCGCCGTGGTAGCGCAATCAGTCCTTCTGTGGGGGGCCGTGTCGCTCCTCGAGTATCTTGCGCAGCATCCTGGCGTTTTCGTCGTTGTTCTTTTTCAGATGTTCGATAATCGCTTTTTCGACCACTGTGTTGATAATCGGCAACAGTATTCTCAGCTCTCCCTGGAACCTGCGTCGCGTCACCTTCGGGCCGTCGACATGATAACGGCTGGTCGTCTTGCATCTGATTTTATCCTTCAGGTAATGCGGAATAATTTTCGTCGTGAAAGAAAAGTCGTTGTCGTCCCAGACGGATTCCTCGATAAAAGTAAGCATCTCCGGTCGGATAATCCTCTGCGCAACCCTGGGAATCTGGCCATGCACACACCACTCGACACGGCTGAAGATTTTGTCGCCTTTTCGCTCGGTACTCAGCACCTTGCGAGCGGAAACATTCGGCAACCTGTCCATCGGCACAATATCCTCGCCCCTCTTGAGCGGCTCCACTATCGTCTCTGCGGGCCAGTTGAATATGTGGTCCATCTTGAATCTCATCGTAAGTCCTCTTGTTTGCCTATTAGTTCCGCATCGAGAAACCGGCGTGCCGGTTGCTCGAAACCTGTGGAACCGATTTTCGATATTATAGGTGAAAGACCGCCCGGGAAGGAAGAGCCCGCACAGCAAAAAGTCAGCATCATACATGACCCGGCGCAGCCGGGTTAGGAAAAGACAATCCGAACATATAGAGTTTAAAATATGCGGTGCCGGGGTATCTACTTGATAAACGGACGATGTTGTCGGTTTTTTTGCGTAGGCGCAAGCCGCGCCGCCGATGAGGATCAACTGGAGGGAGGCAGTTATGGGTGTGACCCTGAGCATAGAAAATAAAAACGACCTCTTTCGCGATCTCGCCCGTGGAGACAAGGAAACACGCGAGTATGCGCTGCGCGTGTTGAAGCGTCACGCGGATTCAAAGGAAGCAGTACAATTCCTGCGCAAGTTGAAACTCAACGACTGGCAGGGTAAGATTTATGTCTGCAAGTTGTTTGCAAAAATCAGCGACGACCTCGCCGTTCAGAAGTTGAAGGACCTTCTGCTTGATTTTAATCACAGGGTCCGGCGCGAAGCGGAGAAATCTTTGAAGAAACTCGGCATTGACCAGCCGTTTACCGATGATGAAGTGGTGGAACTCGTGGGTTTCCTGTCTCACCCCAGCTGGTGGGTGAAGACAAAAGCTATCAAGAGCCTCGAAGCACTTGGAGAGCCCCGCGCTATAGACCCCATCAGCAGGTTGCTTCTCGACGAAGACGAAACCGTCAGGCACGCAGCGAAAGAAGCGGTCGAGTCACTGGGTAAAGTAGATAAATGAATATTATTGAAACGCTTTTCCTCGGCCTTGTGCAGGGCCTTACGGAGTTCCTTCCCGTAAGCAGTTCCGGACATCTTGTTCTCTTCCAGAACATTCTCAATATTAAGGAAGAAATGGTATTTTTCGATGTCATGGTGCATTTCGGCACACTGCTGGCACTTTTGATTTTCTTCCGTCGCGACATAGCGGGGCTGTTGCAGGCCGTCGCCGGCCGGGATGTTGTGTCGGATGATTCGTGGTCGGGCACAGCGACCGACGGGCGCAAGTTCGCACTCTGGATAATCATCGGCACACTACCTGCCGGAATCGCTTTCCTGCTTTTCAAAGATCAGTTCGAAGCCGCACTCGGCTCCGCCTCCATCGCGGGCGTCGATCTTCTCATCACAGGTGTCTTTCTGTTTCTTGCAGACAGGGTAAAAAAAACGAACCGCAAGGCAGCTTCGCTCGGGCTCGCGGGGGCGCTTATTGTAGGCACTGCCCAGGCGTTTGCGATTATGCCCGGCATATCACGCTCCGGCGCTACTATTTGCGCCGCTCTTTTCCTCGGTGTCGACCGAAAAGAGGCCGCGCGGTTCTCCTTCATACTGGCGGTTCCGGTGATTCTTGCAGGATCGGTATTTGAACTAACCAGCATGTTATCCGCCGGGATCGAAAATGCCGTACCCGTATTGGCGGGCGCAATAATGGCATTCGTTTCCGGACTGATCGCGCTGAAATGGCTTATCTCTGTGCTGACACGAGGCAGGCTCACATGGTTTGCTATCTATTGCTGGGCGCTCGGCACTGTGTCGATCCTTGGTTCCCTGTTCCTTTTTTAATCGAAAAGAATTCTCCGATACCGGCATCGGAGAATTCTTTTCGATTAAATTATTGTTTTTTTGGCTGTAAAAAAACATAATGTAAGAGTTGATTGCAGAATTATGTTTCATCTTCATTCACTATACGGAGGTATTTCTATGAAAAACATATTTAAAACGTCTGCCGCCTTCCTCGTGGCTGCCCTCATTTCAACCACTCCAGTCGCTTCCCTCTCTCAGGAATCTGCGGCCACGGAAAAAGTCGTGCCCCCCGCTACCTCTACTGTCGCCTCTCCAGCTTCTCTGAAAATTGCTACCATCGATCTCAACAAAATTATTGACAACCATCCCATCAGTCTTGGATGGGACAAAGAACTTGACAGATTGAAAACGCAACGCGAATCAGAAGTTCGCGATCTCATAAAAGAAAAATATGGTGTAACAGAAGAGTCGCAATTAACTGATCAACAGAAAAGCGAAGTTCAACGCATCATCGTCATGGAAAATGAAAAGTTTCGCCAGGATATGATCCCTGCCCGCAACGAAAAACTCAAAAAGGTTGAGGACGATGTCATAAAATTCTCTGCCGAGATTGCCAAAGCCGAGGGCTATGATTATGTATTCGATAGAGTTGCTGTGATATTTGGTGGTGACAATATTACCGACAAAATAATAGAACGGATCAATAAACAATATAAAGACAATAAATAATTTCTTATTATTTCTGAACTAGTGTGTTTTTATGAAAGGTAGCGCCATGTCATCAAAGAAAAGATGAAGATGGGGTAGCGTAAAAACGATAAAAGTATAGGGCGGTGACCCCGCCCTTTCCCGCGACATTACAAGCCTGACGTGACAGTAGTAGAATATATGTAGATACGATCGGAACTAAAGGTCAAATTTCAGTCATGTCTCCAAAAGTCTCACAATGAACTCCCCCGCCGCAAGCGGACGGGGTATCAGAAAACAAAGGTTTTAATCACGCCGCAAGCGGCGGGGAATAGGACCCTTATGCTAAATTGAAAAACACACAAGTTATTTAAATCTTTTCACATATTTATCTTCTTATCCTTTCTCCCTTCTCTGTGTGCCATACGCTGTTATGTTAGCGTGTATTTTACATGTATTATCTTTCCGCATCTTTAAATATCCCTCAGCAACCCCCTTTCTTTGTCATGTTTTTTGTATAAATCTCATCTCTATCTAATCTCAATTCCATATTTTGGCTGCTTATTATTCCTATTTACTATGTTTCGGTTTTACATAAAATATAATATATTCTTTATATATCGGTATATTTTAATTATCGTTTCTTGTTTATCATAATTGCAGCCATTGCATATTCTTCATTTATTGTCATTATTATCAACCTACAATCCCTTCGGATATTGTAAATAAGATAAATATTCATAGCTTCATCATATAATGTCGTTAATTATTAAAACATGATAATTATCTGCCGGTGACTGTACGCAGTTCTCTCAAAATATCAATTATTCCGCGTCTATTTAACATATTAATAAAATGTCAATCAACGTATCCTGTCCAATATTCTGATATGTAAAAGAATACTTTTTAACAGGATATTCCTAAATATCCCTTTATATAGTGGTTTTCTCTGCTGTCCACTACGCATGTCCAATGAAATGGGCAACCGGATAGAAATCATTGCTTCGGCATATATTGTCTTCAGAGTGGCCTGTTCCTGTAATAGACAGCTAATCGGGAACTGTCTGATATTTATTTATATTATGTTATTACATATTTTGCTAAACTCGGAATGGGGGCCTCGAACATACTTAACTGTAAATATTTCCCTGTATACCGCAGATTACAACAAGAACAACCGGTATCCCCCCTATGGCAGGTCGGACCAGCTCCGGGAGACACAAACAATGTGATTTTCTTTCATTGAGTACTTGAATGAGCGTTTTTGCGACAGCCTGTTTTCGGGATATGGGGCGTTCACTATACTCAACTTGCCTGTGCAATGTGGTGGCTGCTTCTCTGGAGTGCGTCAACGCGCTGTCGCAAAATAGCTTATATGAGGCTATAATGTTCTTCATGGCAGAAACCGTATATCCATGTGAAAAACCGCCGGGCCGGGCGGCTGCCTTTTTCCTCAAAGGTATTTCCATATTCATCGACAGGACTGTTGTGGGCATGGAGAACCGTACCAAGGGCAGAAAAAGACACTTCAGCGAAAAAATGGACTTGTCTGAATATAACTATCCGGAATACTTCGAGCACCCTGAACTTTTCTACAACGGCGGCACCGGTGTCCCGGATGTAACGGAAGAATTCGGGCATGCGTTCGCCGGTGTAAAGGTGAGCTGTTTCAGTTATGACAGCGAGGTCGAGTCGGCGTATCCGGAGAATAACGTTGTGCGCGGCCGCATGTTCGAATCGACGGCGGAAGGAAGCGGGTCGAACCCGTGTGTGATAGTAGCGCACGGCTGGCGCGAGGAAGGTTGCTTCACTTTTTACTACTACCTTCTCGGCCTGCTGCTGGCCAGGGCCGGGATAAACTGCCTGTTTATTACACAGCCATATCACGGCCCGCGCAAACCCGCCGGCAGTGCGCATGGCGATCTCATGCTGAGCGCCGACATGGAACGCACGATAAATGCTTTCAGGCAATCAATAAGTGATATCCGCGCGTTGATCTCATGGGGGCGGGCAAGGTACACGGGGCCGGTCGGCATGATGGGGCTCAGCCTCGGCGGTTTCATCACGCTCCTTACCGCCTGCGTGGACGACAGGATAGATTTCGCGATCCCTATCATCGCTTCGGGCAATATAATCGAGGGTATGTGGAACAGCATAGCCGGCAGAACGATCGTCCGCGACTTCGACAGGATGGGCATCGCCCCGGAAACCGTCGAGAAAAACTGGCGCATTATTTCTCCTGTTTATTTCCGTCCGAAACTGCCTCCGGACCGCATACAGCTTATTCCGGCACGCTACGATATGCTTATTCCCGCCGAAAATGTCGCGCGGCTCTGGGAAGCATGGAACCATCCCGAATGCGAATGGCTCTATAGCGGACATGTCTCGATTTTTCTTTTTCCCCGCAAGCTCGTAGGTACAATAGTCAATTTCATCGGGCACATTGTAAGGCGGGACAGTTCTTTATAACTTTTTACCGTTGAAAAAAGTTGTCGGCTGGAATTTAAGCATGAACTGAAACTGCGTTTTTATAAAAGGTAGTGCCATGTTAACAAAGAAAAGATGTAAGATGGGGGTCGCGTAAAAACAATGAAAGTGCAGGGCGTGGTCACCGTACCCCGGTCTCGACTTGTGCCTGTACAAACCGTTTTCGCGAGAAATACGCGCAGGCAGGGTATATGGGCCACCGCCCACACCTTCTTGCGACATTACAAGCCTGACGTGACAGTAGTAGAATTTATGGGGACACGATCCGGAATTAAAGGTCAAATTTCAGTCATGTCCCCAAAATTCTCACAATATATTGAAAAACGCACAAGTTCAGCAGGAAGACATCATGAGAATTTTCGATGAAGGCAGGACGCCGGATCGCTCCGGTCACAACAATACATGATTGAACCTAAATTCGCGATTTTGTTTTTCATAGTACTCTCGGCAAACGCAGTAGAGGCCGTCACAGGATTCGGCAGCACAATTATCGCCATTACGCTCGGGGCGCACATGTATGACATGAAACACTTGTTGTATGTGCTTGTGCCCCTGAATCTCGTGTTGAGCACATACATTGTTGTCCGGCACAGGAAAAAGATAGACAGGACGGTATTGCTGCGCAACATATTGCCGCAGGTTGCCGTGGGTGTCGTCGTCGGACGTATCATTTTTAGTTATGTCAACGGCGGCCCGCTCAAATTCATTTTCGGAGTCTTTGTGCTTCTGTTCTCCGTTTATGAGATAACGATCCTGTTGCGCCGGAAAGGGAAAGGTGAGGAAAGGCCGCTCGGTAATATCCAGGGTATGTTCTGGCTGTTCTCGGGCGGTATCATGCAGGGTATTTACGCGTCGGGCGGACCGATGGTAGTCTATTTTGCAAGCAGGCGTCTAAAGGACAAAAGTGTATTCCGCAGCACACTTTCCAGCCTGTGGCTGACTGTGAACATTTTTCTCACGGCGAGCTATGCTGTTCAGGGCAGTGTCAACCGGGCGACGATACTTGAAAGCCTCGAGTTGCTTCCGGGGCTGCTGCTTGGGCTGGCCGCCGGCGAGTGGCTGCACTCGCGCATACCCGAGTTCCAGTTTCGCCTGTTTGTCTTTATCCTGCTGCTTGTCGCCGGCGCTTCGCTCGTTATAAAAATATGATTGAGGCCGGTGGTGTGGACATTTTTGTTCGTTCACATTATCGTGCTGTAATAATACCAAAAAGAGGAAATGCACCGGAGGTACATAAGCGATGTCGAAATCGATAGACGGAAAACAGGATAGAAGAGCGATAGCGCTGAGCGCACTGGAAAGATACACAGGCAGCACCGCCACCGAGTTCAGACCCTACATCCTGCTAACTAATTTCGGCGCGTATATCGACGACTTTGCTGAAATGAGCGGTCATGAGATGAAAAAAGGGACCACGATGCGTTCCGCGCACTGGCCCGAGGAAAACATCAGCATCATAGACTTCGGCATCGGGTCGCCCATGGCCGCGCTCATCATCGACCTGCTCTCATACCTGGCGCCACGTGTCGTGCTCATGCTGGGCCTATGCGGAGGACTCTCAAAAGGCTATGAGAAGGGACACTACTTCAATCCCATTGCCGCCGTCAGGGACGAGGGCACTTCGTCTCACTACATGCCGCCGCAGGTTCCATCGCTGAGCTCGTTCGACATCCAGAGATTCGTCGTTTCCAAACTCGAGGAGTGCGGCGTTGTTTACCACTCGGGCGTCATCCACACAACGAACCTGCGGTTCTGGGAATTCGACAACGATTTTGTGTTGAATCTTAAAAAAGAACGCTGCCAGGCCATCGACATGGAATGTGCGACGCTCTTCACTGTGGGATATGCGCGCCGTGTACCCGTCGGCGCGCTCATGCTGATCTCTGATATGCCGTTGCGCCAGGGCGGGATAAAAACTAAGGAAAGCGCGCGCAGTCTCTTCGATCAATATACCAGCACTCACATAGAACTCGGTATGGACGTGATCAAAGCCATGCGCATCGCACACCTTGATCCCGGCACATACTCGATGCCCGACGACAGGAAAGGCGAATAACCCGTATTTGGCCCGCATTGGTGAAATATGCGGGTTAAGATCAATACCGTTTGCTTAAGAGGGTATGGGTATCAATATTCGCGATAAATGCAGGCTTTTTTACGCATCATTGTTGCTAAAGTAAACGGTATTAGGGTTAACTACCAGGTGCATAATACATAAAAAGCCCCCGGTCGGGAGCCTTTTATTATTGAAACATGTTGAGTTACCGCGTCCGGCAGCTTCCGGCTATTTAACAGAAAGATGTTTGTACTTTTTCATCAGCCTCTCGGGTTTCTTGAGCGCGTCGCGGCGGAATGGTTCCGCGAGAACTGTCTTTCCGCCCTTTATGATCGCCTCGATGACACAGGGTTTGCCCGACTTGACCGCGTCTGCGACAACATCCTGCACATCTTTGTAGTCTTCGACCCTGTAACCGTTTGCGCCCATGTCTTTCGCGAGTTGCGCATAGTTCGGATTCTCCCTGAGGTTGGTGCCGACAAATCTGTCGTTGTAGAAGTCAATCTGGTTCTTCTTTTCCGCGCCCCATTCGAAGTTATTGAAAATAACAGCGATTACGGGGATATTTTCGCGCGTGGCCGTCATGACTTCCGACAGGCCGCTGATGCCCCACGCGCCGTCGCCCTGGAGAGCGAATACCGCTTTGTCGGGGCATCCTATTTTCGAGCCCATCGCCGCGCCGTAAGCGAAACCGCAGTTGCCCCAGCTTAGCGCCGATATGTGCTGCTTGACATCGGTAAATGTGAGGTAACTGTTGCACATCGAGGAGTTGTTGCCTATGTCGGTGGCGACGATCGAGCCTTCGGGGATCGCTTGCGCGAGTTCCATGAGGAACCTGCGCGGATGCATCAGTTTGGCTGTGGATGAAGACCATTTTTTAAGTTCTTTCGCCCACGTGTCATTTTCTTTTTTAACGTCCTGAAGTCTCTTTTTGTCGACAGCCCGGTCTGCGTCCACCGCTTTGACAGCCGAGAGGACTTCGCGGGCGAATTCTTTCGCGTCGGCGAGGATGCCGAGTGCGACTCTTTTGCTGAGCCCCAGAACTTTGTGATCGATATCGACCTGTATAACTTTTGCGTTTTCGGGCCAGTATTCGATGTCGTACTGCGGGAGAGTGCCGAAGGGGCCGAGCCGGCTGCCCAGAGCGAGCACAACGTCGGCCTTGGCGATTGTCCGCATGGCAGCCTTGGAGCCGCAGTAGCCGATGGGGCCGCAACACAATTCATGCGATTGCGGGAAAGAATCGTTGTGCAGATAGCTGTTGCAGACCGGCGCTGTGAGATATTCCGCGAGCGCTCTGGTTTCGGCGAGCGCGTCGCCCTGTGAGACGCCGCCGCCGGCGAGTATAACCGGATATTTCGCCGCCGCGAGCAGTTTCGCCGCCTCTTCGAGTTGTACACGTGTACCGCTGCCTCTCGAGATGTCGAGCGTCGGATAGATTTCGTCGTGGCAGATGCCGTAGAAGTTATCTCTAGGGATATTCAATTGTGTAGGGCCGCATTCGGCCTTTGCCATATAGAAACAGCGTCTTGCCAGTTCGGCCATTCGCTGCGGACTGCTGACACGCACACCGTATTTGATGCTGCGCTCGAACATCGGCATCTGGTCGAGTTCCTGGAATCCGCCCGTGCCGATCCCCATGGAGCCTGTCTCCGGCGTAATGGCGACGACAGGCGAATGCGCCCAGAAAGCCGCCGTGAGTGCTGAAACGAAATTCGCCGCGCCGGGTCCGTTCTGAGCGATGCAGACCTGGGGCCTGCCCGTCACCCTTGCGAGCCCGTCCGCCGCATGGCAGGCCGCCTGTTCGTGTGCTACAGAGATGAACCGGATGCCGGCATCCGGGAAAAGGTCCAGCGCATCCATATATGCCGACCCCACTATCCCGAATACATTCTTCACACCTTCAGCCACCATCGTCTCGACGAGTGCTTCACTTGCTGATACCTTTACCTTACCCATACAATCCGTCTCCTTTCAACATGTACCTCTATTGACGATAAGTTTATATATTTTTTCTTCTTTCATCAATTATATTCTCATATTGCTTATGTTTGCCGAGCGCCCGGCATGTTTGTTCGTAAGATTCGATGTCGCCGACACAATGGATGGATGTATCGAAGATAAACGCATAAACCGGTTTCCGCGACGACAGCCATTTTATGAAGTGCCCGGGCGCGTCGGTGTTTTCGCCGTGATCTATATAGTCACTGATCAGCGCCAGGCTGCCGGGAGTAAGGATATATATGCAGGGTACGGCGTACTCGCCCGCCGGTTCCCGCGGTTTCTCCTGGAACATTACGATACGGTTATCGGCGTCGAGTTTCGCGACGCCCGTCTTTCTCAATCTCACGGGGTCCGTCTGCCTGTATGCGGCGACGACATCTGTTTTCTTTTCCAAATAAAAATCAATAATTTCGGAAAAATCGAATTCAAAAAGATTATCTCCGGCCATAATAAACAGGGCTTCGCCGGTTCCGATAATATCAGTTGTATACCTGATGTCGGCAATGGCGCCGAGCCGCGTTTCATTGGAAAGCACACCGTCATTTATCAATCGCAACCCGCGCCCGTATCGTTTCTCCCATGCGACGAACTGTTCATTGTAATATTCGTTGGTGATCACCGTGAGGTCCGAGATTCTACCGGTAGCGAACAGATCGTCGGCGAGATGCTCGGCGATGGGCTTATCGGCGACAGGCAAAAGCGGTTTCGCTGTTGTTATGGAAAGTTCGCCCATGCGTGTGCCGAAACCCGCGGCGAGAATAAGCGCTCTCACAGTACCCCCGCTCCATCTCCCGGTGTGCAGAAATTGACACTGAAAGAATCCGCGAATTCAGGATGCCGCGCCGGATAATCCGCGGAGATCCGCTCCGAAATTTCCGCGCGCCGCGCAGGGTCGGAAAAAGCGATGCAGCAACCCCTGAATCCCGCGCCCGAGAAACGCGCTCCGTGTATGCCGGGTGTTTCATTCATGATTTCCGCGAGCGTTATCATCGGCGGACAACCACACTCGTAATTCATTATCGAACTTTCTCCCGACTCGCGCATCAGCGCGCCGATCTTTTCAATGTTGCCCTCTCTCCACGCTTCCACACCATCCGCCACCCTTCGACATTCCGAATAGAAATGCTCCGCCCTTTTCCTCGACACCGGTTCGAGAGAATCCTTGAAGTTTTCAAACACATCATAATCGACATGTCCCAATTTAAGTGTTTCGCCTGCCGGCCACGCCGCGCCGGACAACTCCATCAGCCGCCCGGCGGCCGCTTCACATTCCTTCACGCGGTTGTTGTAGTCTGTGTCCATCAGCTTTTTTGTGACACCCGAGAAGACGACAGTCACCTCATAGGGCGGCATCTCCGCGCCCGGTTCGATTGTCTCGAATGTTCCCTGCATACAGTCAAGGTAAAGAAGCCTGTTTCTTTCCGACAACAGTATTACCGACTGATCAAGTATACCGTTATTGAGACCGATAAAATCATTTTCAATAATCCTGTCAAGTTCGACATTCTCATCATTTGTCGACTGGATGCCGTTCACCGACTGAAGCGCGAGAAGATATGCCACGCCGACCGCCGCCGATGAGCTAAGACCGCCGATAGGGATATCCCCCTCGAGCACCGCGTCGATACCGGTCTTAAGCGCGAACTTTCTCGACAGCGCCATCACAGCGCCCCTCGCATAATCGCTCCAGTTGAACACTCTCTTATGTTCCGCGTTTATCGGAAATGATTTCGAGTCGGGGAAGTTCGCGCTGAACAGATTTATATTTCCGCCCGGATTCGGCGTAAAAACCATTATTATGGAATTCTCGATCGCGATACCGGAAACAAGACCCAACTGGTGATCCACATGTGCACCGAGAGGGCATATTCTGAAAGGAGCAATCACAACGCACTGTTCGGATTCGGAATCTCCGAACAGACGCCGGTGCTCTCCCTTCAGCCTTTGAACTCTCATTTCAGTATATTGCGATATCATCGTTTTGCTGCTGTTCAAATAAGGCAATATTATACAGGTGAACCCGAATATTATCCATACCGCGCGTCCGGATTGCCTGAAACGGGTATGAAATATATCTTCACCGGCTTCACAGCCTCCGGGCGCAGGCTCGACGCGTGAGGGAGACCGGTCGTTCGGACACGGGTTGATTATTCGGATCAGGAAAAGATATTGATGAAACCGCTTGCTTCTTCTATGTCGGCTTCGACCTCTTTGAGGACTTCCTCTTTCGGCCCGTCCGGGCCTATGTGGTACATATCAGCGGCTTTTTCATAGATTGTGCTGTAGTCAAAGGATTCGTTGTCGCCGAAGTCACCGAAATTATTAACCTTGCACAGGATGTCCGCAACATGCACCGCATATACGATATTACGGTTGTCTTCGGCCTTCTGCGGCTCATGGTGGAACGTGATTGTGTCGGTAAGATTCTGAGGGAGCAGCCAGGTGTTTGCCATAACGCAACCCACGTCGGCATGATTGAACTCGAAGGTTTCTCTTTCATGTATGTAAAGTGGCCTGCCGTCTTTGCCGACGCTGCTCAGGCACTCGGCGAATTTTTCGGGGAAACACCGGTTCATTGCAACAAGACCAATATCGTGGAGAAGCCCGGCGACGAAATATTGCTCTACCGATTTCGGGTTGAATAATCTGGCGAGCGCCCGCGCGCAAAATGCTGTGCCGACAGCATGTATCCATAGCTGCGAGAAATCAAAACCGCCTTCGCGCCCCGAGAACATCTCCATTATCGACACTGAGAGCGCAAGGCTGCGCACATTGTTGAACCCAAGTATCACTATCGCCTGCGACAGTGTGTTTATCTGCCTCGGATAGCCGTAATACGCGGAGTTCACCGCGCGCAGTATCCGGCCCGCCACAACCTGGTCCATCGCGATAATATCTTTCAGGTCGTCAACGGATGCTTCCGGGTCGTTTGTGACCTCGAATATCTTCGTCGCCACCGCAGGCAGTGTCGGCAGGTCCTTAACATTCTGTTCGATTTTGAACTTTGTTTTTTTATCCATAATCAATAATACCAGAGTGCTTTCATCCGAAAGCTATAATCATATCCGAGCAGGTCGCATAATGTCAAACTCAGCTTTGAAGCTGCTTCCGCTCTGTCACTTCCCTTACTATTACATATACATCGAAAGGGCTTTTTGGTTCCGGATGTTCAAATATAAATTGAACCTGTGCGTTTTTATAAGGGGTAGTACCATGTCAACAAAGAAAAGATGTAAGATGGGGTAGCGTAAAAACGACGTTACAAGCCTGACGTGACAGTAGTAGAATTTATGGGGACGATCCGGAATTAAAAGTCAAATTTCAGTCATGTTCCCAAAAGTCTCACAATATATGGAAAAACGCACAAGATGCTATGTTCATTATATCCGGAACACAGGATCGTACCAATTATGTGTGTCATGCGATCATGATGAAGTCCTGCAACTCGACGTAACCGGCGTCGATAAGAAAAGCTCTGATCCGGTCGCGCGCGCCGCGTGAACCGACGCAGCCGAGTATGAAATCATCTTCCATTCCGCGGTAAATGTTAAAGGGCGAGACAATCGGAATGTCGCCGACCGCGCGCCCGATCTTGTGTGCATCCACGTCAATGAATCGCGCGACATCTACACCGGCTATGTGCAGCTCCCGGCACCACCAGCGACCTGTGCGGCCCGCTCCCCACAGGGTGACCCGCCTGCGCTCAGACAGATGTGTCTGCAACAGATAATGCAGTTTCGTCATCCTGAACGCAGCGTCTGAATACATACTGTGGCAGCGAGACAGCCGCCCCGGTGTGTCGCGCCAGCGAAGTAATGTTCCGGCAACTTTACCGAACTTCGCACCACCGGCATAAAGCCTCAACCACAGTTCGTAGTCTTCCGGCCAGCCCATGTTTCGATAGCCGCCCGCGCTTATTGTTCTATCTTTTCTGAACATCACCGACGGATGCGCAAACGGCGATTCCACAAATATATCACGAACTATATCTTTCTCGTCAACGAGTGAATTCAGCCATTTTTCATATAGGATCATACCCTCGCCGACCCGGTCGGGCGGGAAAGTTTCGACGAGACATGAGACAACACTGATTTCAGGATGTGCCCGCAGGTATTTCGCCTGGAGTTCGAGGCGGCGCGGATATGATATGTCGTCGGCGTCCATCCGTGCCACAAGCGGCGCGCGCGACTCGGCAAGCCCGACATTAAGCGCGGAGACAAGACCCTCATGCTCCAGGCGAACGACCTTTATTCTCTCATCCGCAACTGCCGCGCGTTCAGCGATTCGCGCGCTTGAATCCTGCGAACCGTCGTCTACTATCAGCAACTCAAACCCCCTGAATGTCTGTCCGGTTATAGAATTGATCGCGCCGGCCAGCGTGCTTTCCGCGTTGAAAACGGGAAGCAGGACAGTAATTTCAGGAGTGCAGTTTGCCGACATGCTGTAAATTATACAACATGTTCAGCGCGTGGAGTAAACCGGTTCTGTGAGTGGTGCGGTAGAACAGACTTTTGCAAGCGGCTCACACGCTTACGCTTTTGGCTTCGCTGATAAGTTCCTTCAACACTTTTTTGGCGTCTCCGAAAAGCATGAATGTGTTATCGTTTTCAAAAAGTTCGTTCTTTATTCCCGCGAAACCCGGACTGAGGCTTCTTTTGACCACGAGCACTGATTGCGCTTTGAACACTTCGAGGATCGGCATTCCATAGATGGGGCTGCCCTTCCGGTCTTGCGCGGCGGGGTTCACAACATCGTTCGCACCGACGACCAGTACGAGGTCCGTATTCTGAAATTCCGGGTTTATACTTTCCATATCGTACAGTAGCTCATAAGGCACATTTGCTTCGGCAAGGAGCACGTTCATGTGGCCCGGCATGCGACCTGCTACAGGGTGAATCCCGTATTTGACGTCTTTCCCCTGTTTCTGAAGGATGGAGGCCAGTTCTTTTATCTCGTGCTGCGCCTGTGCGACCGCGAGGCCGTAGCCGGGGACGATAACGATGGTCTGAGCCGCATCGAACATCAGAAACGCTTCTTCAGGGCCGTAATCTTTTACATTTTTATATTCGGATGAACCGCCTCCCGAATCCTTCTCAGCTTCCGCCCCGAACCCGCCGAACAATACGTTTACCAGAGACCTGTTCATGGCTTTACACATTATATTCGTGAGAATCAGCCCGGATGCCCCCACCAGTGCGCCGGATATAATCAGCAGGTTGTTGCCAATCACAAACCCGGCCATGGAAGCGGCGATACCGGAATATGAATTCAGCAGTGATATGACGACCGGCATGTCCGCGCCGCCTATCGGGGTCACGAGGAACACTCCAAGCGCGAGAGACAGGACGAAAAGAGCCAGGAAAGCCAGAGTGGATATGCCCGGCGCGGGCGCCATGAAAGCGAAATACACACCGGCGGCTATCCCGGCCAGCAGCAACAACAGATTCAACAGGTGCCGCCCCGGAAACAGGATCGGTTTCCCCGGTATCAACCCCTGTAATTTGGCGAACGCTACGAAACTGCCGGTGAAGGTCACCGCGCCTATCAGTATACCGAGCGCCATCGTCACAGCCGTATTCGCGCCGAGTATGTCCGCCGCTACACCGGTAGCCGACACGTCGACGACGTATTTCCAGAAAACCGAGAGCGAAACGAGCGCCGAGGCGCCGCCGCCGAACCCGTTGAAGACAGCGACCATCTGCGGCATTGCCGTCATCTCCACCTTCATCGCCGTATACAGGCCGATGGCGCTTCCGACAATCAGTCCGGCCAGAATGAATGTATAATCCACTTTGCCGATATCGACGAGCGTTACCACGACAGCAATCAGCATTCCTGCCGCGGAATAGGCGTTGCCGATCCTCGCCGTACGCACCAACGACAGTTTCTTAATGCCGTATATGAAGAATATCGCAGCTACCAGGTATGCAAAGGTTATCAGCGTTTTCATGGGACTACCTCTTTCTTCCAAACATTTTGAGCATCCTGTCTGTAACAGCAAAGCCGCCCACCACATTTATCGTGGCCATAACGACGGCGAGGAAGCCGAGGATATTGCTTGCCGGGCTACCTGAATGCGCGGCCCAGAGCGCCCCGACTATCGTGATTCCCGAGACCGCGTTCGCGCCGGACATCAGCGGCGTATGCAGTGTCGGCGGCACCTTCGAGATGAGTTCCGAGCCCAGGAGAAGGGCCAGCACAAACAGATATATTCCCATCAAAAGACCATTCATTTGTCGCCACCTCCACTTTCTATCACATCTTCAAGCGCTTTCTGCATCAGTTCGCCTTTATGCGTAATCAGCGCTCCCCTTATGACCTCATCTTCGAGGTTTATATCGAGTTCGCCATCGGTCAACAGCTCCATAAAGAAGTTCAGAATATTCTTTGAATAGACAAAACTCGCATGTTCCGCCATCGAACCGGGCACATTCAACCTGCCGATTATTTTTACATCGCCGTCAATTATATCCCTGCCGGGTTCGCTCAACTCACAGTTCCCGCCCTGCTCCGCGGCCAGATCGACAACTACCGAGCCCGGTTTCATATCCCTGACCATGGCGGCATCAATAATGACGGGGGCTTTCTTCCCGGTAACAAGTGCCGTGCAGATAACAACATCAGCCGCCGCCACGTGCTTGTGAAGAAGTTCCTTCTGCTTCCTGAGAAAATCCGCGGACGCCTCTTTCGCGTATCCGCCGGCACCCTCAAGGTTTTCGTCGGACTCGACTTCGATATACTTCGCGCCCAGGCTCCGGACCTGTTCCTTCACCGCGGGCCTTATGTCCGAGACCTCGACGACTGCTCCGAGCCTGCGCGCCGTCGCCACGGCCTGGAGCCCCGCGACTCCCGCGCCTATCACGACCACCTTCGCCGGCTTGATCGTACCCGCCGCCGTCATCAGCATAGGGAAATACCTGCCGAGTTCGTTGGCGGCGATAAGCACTGCCTTATAACCAGCGATATTGCTTTGCGAACTCAAAGAGTCCATCTTCTGCGCCCGTGATATGCGTGGAATGAAATCCATTGAAAACGAAGTAATCTTGTTTCCCAGCAGTCTCCTGACGACGCCGGGATTTGCATAAGGCAGAAGGGTTGCTATAAGAACCGAGTCTTCTTTCATCATTTCCGTCTCATGTTTTCCGGTTCCGTCGTCGGCGACCGGATGCCGCACTTTCAGAATCACGTCTGCGTCCGCCCATATCTTTTCCGTATCGGAGTCGATCACAGCGCCGGCTTCCCGGTATTTCTCGTCCGAAATGAACGCGCCCCTGCCCGCTCCGGATTCGACAACAACCCCGGCACCGGCTTTCACGATTCGCTTTACTGTATCCGGGACACCAGCGACCCGTTTCTCATCAGCAATTATTTCTTTTGGAATCAGTACATTTATCATGATTCACCCTTTTATCATTTATTATTTAACTTGTGCAGTTTCGTAAATCGAGTTGCATCATTTCGTTCAGTACAACAATATCATTCTTGAGCCTCTTGCCGGAAACACGCCGTTCCGGGGCGGCACCGAAGAACCTCCCGCCTGTGCTCGATGATAATGTGAAGCGTAGCAGTCCAGTTATCGGCCTGATGCAACTACCCATTGAATTATGACCGACATCCATCAACCGCGACGAGATTCCTTCACATTAACGACAACCTGCTGTTAAACCGGAAAGGTCGCTCCCGCTCATACCTCGCCCGCGCCCCTTTCGCCGGTGCTTATGCGCACAGCGTCTTCGACGGGCATGACATATATCTTGCCTTTGAATTTCTGCCTGGCGTTCGTCATGTCAAGTATTGTGGAAATTATGCTGTCCGCAACTTCGTCTGCACAGTATATCTCAATCTTGGTCTTGTCCTTGAGAATCTGCTCGCCATATTCAGGTTTGCCGCGACCGAACCCCCTGGCGTTGATTACTGTCACGCCTGTTACGCCCTCCGTCTTTCTCAGCTTATGGCAGAAGTCGTTGAAGTGGTGAAACTCTGTGAACACTTCTATCTTTTTCATGACCCTTCACCTCCTCGCAGGTTGATTGCACAAATGCTTACTTGTATTTTTTATTGCAATTATCATACCAGGTGCCGCAAATGATGCCTGAAGACGGAAAAGCTCGATACAAATGTTGATCTGCATGTGATTATTCACGAATAAAAGCGAGAAATCTACAGGTATTCCATGCTGTTTTTACTGATCCAGCCATCTGTAAACAGTATTTCCTTTATTCTGTTTTAAGCAGCTCGAAATCAATATGTCTTACAAAGAGCAATGTGTTGGATAACCGACAGTCCGTTGCTTGAAAACACACAGGTTTCGGATGCTGTTATCAGGCACTACTTAATATTTACCACAGGAACAATCTCAGAATTCCGGTTATGCCACGGTCGCAACAGTACATCTGAAATTTCCGGGTTGTCATTCCGAGCGAAGCGGAGAATCTCCAGGTGTTTAACGCATTATTTCCAATGCCACCCCCCGTGAACAATTACGAATATTTATTCCCGGCACACATTTTGAGTTTATTAAGGGTTAGAAGCTACGCCTCTTTCGAGGCACCGCATGAAAAAAAGCTGTAACTGAAAACGATGGATTGCACCGTCGACAAAGGTGGTGTCGAAATGAAACTTCAAGGCAGATTCATTCTCGCATTCGCGATTATTGCATTTATAACCAGTTCTCTCGGGCTCTTTTCACTTTCGACATACCATAAGTTGCGGAACTCATATCTCGAGCTCGAAAAAGTGTATGTCCCCAGCCTGACTTCTGTGATGGAAATACGTATTGCGCTCGAGGAGCTCGCGGCCGCCGCGGAGATGGAACCCGGCGACAGGCGGGCAGCAGAAAAAACTTCCGCCGCTATCGCGCAACTCGAGCGCAACAGGGATACTCACTCGGCATTCCTGCGCCTGATCGACGATTCGGACGTTGATAAAATGTCTTTACATAATATTGCCGGTGAGATAAATGAGATCATCGCATTGTATGAAAAGTTAGAGGGAATGAGTAATAAAAACGTACCTGCGCGAGATACAATAATTATTAAAGAAAAACTGATTGCGAAAAACACAACGCTTCTGTCTCATATTGATAAACTGATAGCTCTGCATAAGAAAGAACTCCGGTCGGCGGAAGCACGTGTTCGGGCAGTGCATGACAGGGGCGTGCGTATGGTCTGGGGCGGCATTGCCCTGAGTGTCGGGCTGGCGATTATCATCGGCCTGTATATGGCGAGTACGGTGCTCGCGCCGCTTATCAAGCTCAGGCAGGGAAGCCGCGTCATCGGTGGTGGAGACCTCGACTACAGGCTGAACATCAGAACCGGCGATGAAATCGAGCAACTCGCCCTGGAGTTCAACACAATGGCGTCCCATCTCAAGGAGCGACAGGAAAAGCTCGTGGAGGCCGAGCGGCACGCGGCTGTGGGCCAGGCCACGGCGCAGATTCTCCACAGCACAAAAAATATTCTGAACGCATTTGTGGGCGGCAGATATATGGTCGACACCGCCCTTAAGAAGGACGACAGGGACCTGCTGGACAGAGGCTGGAAGATAGTGAAGCAGGGCATCGAACGAATGTCCGGTCTCTCGAAAGACATTCTTGATTACTCGCGCGGAAACGCGCTGGACCTCAAGAAAACCTCTGTGAATCCGTTGGTGAAGGAAATAGCCGAATCTTTAAGGGCCTCTTCTATAAGTAAAGGTGTCGTTATAGAATTCTCGCCGGATGCGTCTCTGCCCGATGTGATGATTGATGAAAAAGCCATACATACGGCGGTCATGAATCTCGTTTCGAATGCCGTTGACGCATGCCGTTTCAAAGAATACCCGAACGGTGAATCAGGCAGAGTCCGCATAAGAACCGGCCGGGGAAAAGACGGTCGGGACATTCTCATCGAAATCGAAGATAACGGTACGGGTATCCCGGCCGATGTCATGGAGAAAATATTCACACCGTTTTTTTCCACAAAATATTCCGAAGGCAATGGTCTCGGGCTGTCCGTCACCACAAAGACCATTCAGGAACACGGCGGGAAACTGTCGGTCGATACGAAAGTCGGTGAAGGAAGTTCTTTCAGAATAACGCTGCCGTATCCCGCCGGCAGGTAGATTCCGGCGACCTGCCGAATATCCAACAATCCTTTGCAGAATAGTCATCATTAAAAGCATATTTCCTCTTCTACTATTCCAGTATCACGAGAGTGCCCGCAATCGGTATCATGCAAATTGTTCTTTAAATACCGGGCTATTCCCACGTTCATAAAAATAATTGCGCTTTTATGAACCGATGGCATAGCTCTTGATATATACAAAGGCAAAAGAGCCGAACGCAGCAGGATATGACCGACCGGCTCGGGATAAAAAACAGAAGGGGAGTGATTTCAATGTCGAAAAGGATTCTGATCGTAGACGACGACAACACGGTACGCGAATATCTTTCAACGGTGCTCGCGGAGAACGGGTATAAGACAATTTGTGCGGAAGATGGTAAAGAGGGCTTGTTTAAAGCTATCGAGCATAAACCCGATTTGATCGTACTCGATGTGATGATGCCCAATAAGAGCGGCATCGGCACGTTCAAAGCGTTGAAAAAAGATTCTCGCGTGAAGGATATACCTGTGATCATGCTTACATCGATCCAGCAGGTTATCGACGACGGCAAGAACACGACATCGGACAATCTTACATTCGAGGAACTGAAAGGGCCGCTGCTCGGAAAGATGGAAAAACTCGTCGAGTATTTCCGAGACGGGGGCGTGGCCAGGCCAGAGCGGTTTGTGGACAAACCCATCGAGCCGGATGAATTCCTCGCGGTGGTGGAATCCGTCTTCCTGGATGCGGCATAAGAACGCCGCTTCCGGAAAACACTCAGAAAGGGTGATGAAGTCATGAGAACAGACCCGATATGCAAAATGCTTGTGGAAGACAATACAGAACTGACGGTCGAGCGCGATGGAGTTACATACTATTTCTGCTCGGAGGGTTGCCTGGAGAAATTCAAATCCCGGCCTGCCGGTGATGCCGGGAAGAGTGATCCCGACCTGATAATTATCGGGGGCGGGCCGGCGGCGCTCACCGCCGGTGTCTACGCATCCAATCTCAACCTGGACACATTCCTTATAACGGGATATACCGGCGGACATATCATCGATAGTTCGAGGATTCAGAATTACATGGGTTTCGACTTCATCACGGGTCCGGAACTCATGGGAAAGTTCAAACGGCAACTAGTCGGCACTGACTATATCGATCATATTGTCAGCCAGGTCGAGAAACTGGAAAAGACAGATGCCGGATTCACCGTTACAACATCCGATCTGCGAAAGTACAGATCGAGGGCATTGATTTTCGCGCCCGGCATGACGATAAGGAAGGTACGGGTTCCGGGAGAAGACAGGTTTAGAGGCAAAGGTCTTTATTACGGTGGAATCCACGATCTTTCATTGATTGACAATAAAGATGTGGCGGTGATAGGCGGAAGCGATATGGCGTTGCAGATCATCGAACGTGTGCTCCCTGTTGTGAAACAGGTGCATATCCTGTGCAACGCCGAGTTGACCGCGGATTCCACGGAATGGGACCAGGTATTGTCCTCGGATAAACTGTGGATTCATGAGAATATTGAAGTTCTTGGGTTTGCGGGAGAAGAAGTGCTCGATAATGTCCGTTTCAAGAAAAAATACGAGCTTGACACGACAACCCTTCCGGTGTCCGCCGTTTTTGTAGCGCTCGGGATGAAGCCCAATTCGCTGCCCGCAAGAGGTCTGGTGGAACTGAACAGCAGGCGAGAGATAGTTATAAAACCCGACTGTTCTACAAAATGCGAGGGATTCTTCGCGGCTGGCGATGTAACCGACACGTCGGGCAAGCGGCTCATAATCGCCGCGGGTGAAGGCGCGAAAGCGGCTCTTGCCGCAAGGCGATACCTGATCGGGCTGAAAAAACAGAAGCATTGACCGGGAGATAGAATCATCCGGCTGATGTGCGGGCGACAGGCTGTATGGATAGAGAAAGGAGTGATTACAATGGCTATGACAACAGCAGTAGTTATCGAAACGAAAGGGAATTACGCGGTTATACAGGCAAAATGCCTTGAAACATGCGAAACATGCGGAAGCAAGGGGGCCTGCCACGCGACACACGTGGAAAACAATGTTATAGAAATGGATGCGATCAACAGAATCAAAGCTCACGTCGGCGACATGGTAAGTGTGGAGATACCGGACAAAACGATCCTCGGTGCGTCATTCCTGGTCTATATAGTGCCTGTCATCTTTTTCATCGCCGGCGCTCTGATTGGAAATTCCATGAAGGTTTTCGGCCTGAGCGCCAATGCGAGCACTCTGGTCGTGGGCGGATTCTTCGGCGTAATCTCGTTTGTCATTCCTATGTTCGCGTTGAAGCTCCTCCCGGGTTTTGAAAAATCGCTGACACCGGTGATCGTTTCAAAAGCCGCCGGTTCGTTGAAATCCGCGTTGTCAAAAGGAGGTGCGTCATGAAGAATCATATACTGAAGATGCTGCTCGGCTGCGGAGGCGCGTTTCTGCTGCTCTTCCTGTTGCCCGTGCTGGGGTTCGGTCAGGGGACGACGTTCGTCGTCTTCATCGTCGCAATGCTCGCCTGCCACATATTCATGATGGGCGGCCATGCGCACGGCGATCACGGACAAAGCGATGAGAAACAGTGCCGCGCGCACGACCACGGAACTGAAACTCACGCGCGCGCTCATTCGAAATCCGCGTCGGATTCCGTGTATCAGAGAGTGGTAAAATGAGCTGGACTGAAGAAAAGGAGTGTGAGAGCAGATGAATTTTTTCGATCGGATTATAAGCTGTCACGGCATGGGAGAAATGATGAACCACATCGGCTGGTTCGGATACGGAGGTGGCATTATGATGATTCTGATACTGATTGTTGTTGCTTTTGTGATATACTTGCTCGTAAAGAATTCGTCGAAATATGGAACATCCGTCCACGAAGACGCTGTTGATATTCTCAAGAAGCGCTACGCGAAGGGCGAAATATCAAAAGCTGAATTCGATACTATGAAGTTGGAACTCAAATGAAGGTGTAACGGACCCCGGCACGCTCGGAGCCGTTTATAAGGAGGTGTTTGTTATGAAGGTCAAAGATGTGGTTTGCAATATGGATATCGAGTCGGAAAGTGCGGCGGAGAGAACAGAGCACGGGGGAGAAACTTATTACTTCTGCAATCCGAAGTGCAAAGAGAAGTTCGTCGCCGATCCGGGGAAATATCTGTCAGGAAAAGAAGAGACCGCAAAAGGCGGCACCGAGGTCAAAGATGTAGTATGCGGCATGAAGATAAAGAAGGAAGACGCCGCGGCAGTGATCGAGTACAAAGGTGAAACGCACTATTTCTGCAACCCGAAGTGCAAGGAGAAGTTCGAAGGTGATCCGGAGAAATATCTGTCCGGCGGCGGCGACAGGCATGAAGAAGCGCCTCCCGGAACGATCTATATATGCCCCATGCACCTCGACGTGCGGCAGGAAGGCCCCGGCGACTGCCCGCAGTGCGGCATGGCGCTCGAACCGGAATCCATTCCGGCCCCGAGCACAAAAACGGAATACACGTGCCCGATGCATCCGGAAATCGTACGGGACGCACCCGGCGATTGCCCCAAATGCGGCATGGCGCTCGAAGCGCGTGAAGTGGAAGTCGAGGAAAAGAATCTGGAACTAATCGACATGGCGCGACGTTTCTGGGTGGCTACCGTGCTGACAATACCGGTTTTCTACATTACGATGGCTGAAATGATACCGGCGTTGAACCCCACGAAATACGTGAACATCAACATACTGATCTGGCTGCAGCTTGTCCTTACGACGCCGGTGACGTTGTGGTGCGGCTCGATATTTTTTGTGCGCGCCTGGAAGTCCGTTGTCAACAAAAGCCTGAACATGTTCACTCTCATCGGCATCGGCACCGGCGTCGCTTATATCTACAGCCTGGTGGCGACTCTGTTCCCCCATATATTTCCGGACTCATTCAGGGGTGAGTTCGGCCAGGTAGCCGTGTATTTCGAAGCGGTAGCGGTTATCATCGTGCTCGTTCTGCTCGGGCAGGTTCTCGAACTGCGCGCCAGGAGCCAGACCGGAAAAGCGATCAAAGAACTGCTTGGCCTCGCGCCGAAAACCGCGCGCCGTGTCGGCGAAAACGGCGAAGAAGAAGACGTGCCGCTGGAAGTAGTCCAGCCCGGCGACAGGTTGCGGGTGCGACCCGGCGAAAAAATACCGGTGGACGGAAAAGTGATCGAGGGGACGAGTTCCGTGGACGAGTCCATGGTGTCCGGCGAACCTATCCCGGTCGAAAAAACGGAAAATGATAAGGTAACCGGCGGCACAGTGAACGGCACGGGCGGACTGCTCATGGAGGCCGAACGTGTGGGCGGCGACACGCTGCTCGCGCAGATCGTGAAGATGGTGGCTGAAGCCCAGCGCAGTCGTGCGCCCATCCAGAAACTCGCGGACATCGTCGCGGGCTATTTCGTCCCGGTTGTCATTTCCATATCTGTTGTCACATTTTTCGTGTGGCTGTTCTTTGGTCCTTCGCCCGCGTTCGCGTTCGCGCTGGTGAACTCCGTGGCGGTTCTTATCATTGCGTGTCCCTGCGCCCTGGGCCTCGCCACGCCCATGTCCATCATGGTCGGCACAGGCCGCGGGGCAAAAGCCGGTGTCCTTATAAAGAATGCCGAAGCCCTGGAGATACTCGAAAAAGTCAATACGATTGTCGTGGACAAGACAGGCACGCTTACGGAGGGTAAACCCAAACTCACCGAGGTCATACCCGTATCAGGTTTCGAAGACGAAAAACTGATGCGCCTCGCCGCCAGTCTCGAAAAAGGCAGCGAGCATCCGCTTGCCGCCGCGATCGTAGAAGGCGTGAAAGAAAAAGGCGTGAAACTGGAAGATGCACTCGATTTTCAATCAGAAACCGGCAAAGGCGTAGCGGGCAGAGTGGACGGCCACTACGTTGCGCTCGGCAATTCCAAATATATGGACGATCTGAACGTGGATACCGGCGAACTCAGCCGGAAAGTCGATTCCCTCAGAGGCAAAGGCCGGACAGTGATGTTCGTTGCAGTCGACGGGAAACTGGGCGGTATACTCAGTGTATCGGATCCCATTAAAAAAACGACGCCGGAGGCCATCGGGAAACTGCGGAGCTATGGAATTGAAATCGTGATGCTCACGGGCGACAACCGCAAGACCGCCGAAGCTGTGGCACGCGAATTGAATATAGACAGGGTCGAGGCCGACGTGCTGCCGGATCACAAAGGCGAAATAGTGAAAAAACTCCAGGATGAAGGCCGCATTGTAGCCATGGCCGGCGACGGCGTCAACGATGCTCCAGCCCTGGCACAGGCCCATGTCGGCATCGCTATGGGCACGGGCACAGACGTTGCCATGGAAAGCGCAGGCGTCACCCTCGTCAAGGGCGATCTCAATGGAATCGTCAGAGCGCGTCGACTCAGTCGGGCCGTGATGAGCAACATCAGGCAAAATCTCTTCTTCGCGTTCGCATACAACAGTCTCGGCGTACCCGTTGCAGCCGGGATCCTCTATCCGTTCTTCGGAATTCTCCTGAGCCCCATGATCGCCGCGGCGGCAATGAGTTTCAGTTCGGTTTCCGTAATCAGCAACGCGCTCCGTCTCAGAAGCGTGAAATTGTAACTAAACTTGTGTGTTTTTCAATATGTTGTGAGAATTTTGGGGGCATGACTGAAATTTGAACCTTTAATTCCGGATCGTATCCCCATAAATTCTACTACTACTGTCACGTCAGGCTTGTAATGTCGCATGAAGGTGTAGGGCGGGGGCACCGTACCCCGCCCTTGTTTTTACGCTGCCCCATCTTACATCTTTTCTTTGTTGACATGCCGCTACCTTAGCTGCGTTGTCGGCGCAAAATCGTCCTCGACGTACACCACAAGTACGCCTGCGAGGATTTTACACCTCCGCCTTGCTCTGAACAATCTCGCTCGACCTCGCTACGAACATAATTTTGCAATTGGCTCATTTATCAGCATATTTCCGATTTCACCCTGTTCGTTCGGGGAGAATATCCGTTACAAACTGTGAACCACCACAAGCACGTTTCCTCAGCACTGTCCGGAAACTTTGAAAATGCCTGCATGTCCCGGCACGATGTAGTCGGCCCGGGCGAGTGCCGCCCTGCGGTTCGCCGCCTGCGTTTCGGGGAATTCGGCGAAGGAGCACCATAGTTCGTCGCCGGCTCTTCCCGGCCTGGTGAAGATCAGGTCTCCGACAATATAAACAAGTCCTTCCGCTGTTTCCACTTTAACGGAGACATCATATTTCGTGTGTCCCGCCGTCGGTATAACCTCGACGTATTCGCACAGTTTCAGCGGTCTCGACTCGAAATCATGAGTCCGGAAAATGTCGCCTTTCGAGATGTCGCGCCCGACAATAAATGTCGCGTGTGGAAAGAGTCCGTTGTTGCCGGTATGGTCTGTGTGGCCGTGTGTGCAGACAACGAAGTCGATGTCGCCGGGCGCAAGACGCATGTCGCCGAGAGCGGCTGATAGTGCCTGTCCCGATGCGGGATTGCCGGTGTCGACGACGATATTCCGCGGACCTTTTATCAGAGATATTGTCGCATCGGCGCGCAGGCGACCATCACCGAGAACCTCGATGTATCCTTCTTTAAGTATTACCACTTCGCTTTTCATGATGCCGCCTCCGGATGATTCTGTCGACTCGGGTCTGCAAAGAAATATAGTAAAATCGGTGAGGAATAACAAATGTGCTCTGCGCGGTCGGACACTGCGCGGTTGAAGACATTCATTGTGCGCATTGTTCCATAGCTGCCCGTGATGTGTTATCCTTTTACATCGGATTATGAGCGGAAAATCATCATCAGTTTTCAAACGCGGCGATAGCGACGAAGATAAGGTAGGTCGATTTGTCGCGGGCAGTTCGGCGACAATGATGGCCACTGTCGTATCGGGCATGTTGTCATTCGTGTGGACGATTCTGATGCAGCGGCTTCTCGGGCCTGGCGGATACGGCATTGCAAAGCCGTTCATCGACGTTTTCTGGATACTTTCGACAGCGGTTTCATTCGGTGTGCCGCAGGCGATGGCGGCTTTCATCTCGCGGGATCATCAATTGGCTCCCGCCGAGGCGGAGCTTGTCATGGCCGAGGGCACAAGACTCCACTTCACATTGGGCGTCGTCTTCCTGGCCGTGGCGGTTGTGTGTCTCGGGATTTTGGTGGGCGAATGGATTCGCTGACGGTGAGGCTCGGCTGGCTGATGGTCGCGGCGGTTATGGGACGCCAGATGTATTTTGCGATGTTCGGCATCCTGGGTGGTGTGCAGCGGCTGGACATGCTGGCTGTGTGCAATCTCGCGTTCCCTTCCGCTATGCTGATTTCGTCGACATTACTGGTGGTGTATGTTGTGAGAACGCATCCTGAAACCGCGGGCGGCGACGCGGGAGTACTCGCGGGCGCGGCGGGTGTCGCTGTCGCGGCAATATTGCAGTACCTGTTTTCACTGGCTGTCGTCAACCGTGCGGACATCAAGGTCAAAACATTGTTCGCATGGCGGCGGTGCAGGCCGGAGAACATGCGCAGACTGCTTTCTTTCGGTCGTCTGGCCGCCGTGACGATGCTGGGCGGAACGATTATGGCTTTTGTCCCGACGCCGATGGTGTCCAACATGGCCCACACTTTTCATTTCTTCGGTCAGACCGCCGATGAAAACGCCCTCCAGGCAGGCTACTTCAGCAGCGGCTACACTTATGCGATGGCCCCGATGCTTATCGTGGGAATGATTTACGCGCTGTTGCCCGCGATTTCCGAAGCCCATAAACAGAATAGAAAAAACCTGATGCAGCATTATTACGATCTTTCAATTAAATACGCGGGGATAGTGATAGGTTTCATATTAACTGTGTATCTGGCGTTTTCAGGGCAGATAGTCGAGTTTTTCAGCGGGCCGGCATTTCCGGCGGATGCGATTGGTACGCTGACGGTAATTCTCGCATTCGGCATGAGCATGAGTATGTTGATAATGCTGTGCGCCAACCTGCTGATGGGAATAGATAAGCCCGGGATACCCGCGGCGGCGTTGATGATTGTGCTTGTGCTCGAAGCGGGACTGATCGCCGGGGCCGGGCGGTTTACGGGCAGTATTTATGCGGTTGCGGCGGGTTTCGATGTTTCAATGTTGTGCGGACTGTTGATACTGTTGTATTATGTGAGGAAGGATGCCGGGCTGAAGTTCAAAGTGTCATACTTCGCCGCGCCGGGAGCGGCAGCGGTTGTTTCTGCTTTCGCGGTGGGTGTCTTGCCGGCGGACGGGCCGGTTTTCCTTGTCTGGATGTTGGCGGCGGCACCGGTGTATTTCTTCCTGCTGGGGCTGGCGGGCGGTTTCAGCCCGGATGATGTGGCGATGCTCCGCAATACTCTGCGCTCGACACCGCTCAAGATGTTCGATCCACCTGTCGGCGCGGTGGAAAGCATTCTGCGCCTCAGCCCTTTATACCGGAGGGCGGGGCAGGGCGGTTATGGCATGAAGAATAAAACGGATACAGATTAAAATACTATAGAGCCACATGTAAAAGTTTGTTCGCAGCGAGGTCGGCAGCAGAACAGAGTTTTGCAAGCGACTCCAAAAAGAAAGGGTTGATGAAAATGCAGGATTACATTGAAATGATAAACAAGCTGTCGGTGGAGAATGAAAAGAAAGTCTTCCTGCTGGTAATGGACGGTCTGGGAGGACTGGAAACGACACCCGGCGTCGGCACCGAGCTGGAGGCGGCGCGAACCCCGAATATGGACGCGCTGGCCGCCGAAGCGGCATGTGGGCTTCTCGACCCCATCGCGCCGGGCTTCACCCCCGGCAGCGGCCCGGCGCACCTGTCGCTTTTCGGCTACAATCCTGTTAAGTATGCTATCGGGCGCGGTGTGCTCGCATCGGCCGGCATCGGGTTCCCGATGGAAAAAACCGACGTCGCCGCGCGCGGCAACTTCTGTACTGTTGATGGCGGCGGAATAGTCACCGACCGTCGCGCGGGCCGCATCCCCACAAGTAAAAACGCCGAACTCTGCGAACAGCTCGGCAGCATAGAAATCGACGGCGTGGAGGTTTTCGTGAAACCTGTTATGGACTATCGCTGCGCGGTCATCTTCAGGGGCAAGGGGCTCGACGGCCGGGTGAAAGACACCGATCCGCAACAGACGGGCAAACCGCCGCTCGAAGCAGTCGCCGCCGCCCCGGAGGCCGAGCTGACCGCGCAACTTGCGAACAAATTCGTCTCGATTGTCGCCGAACGGCTCGAAGGCGAAACGCCCGCGAATTATATACTGATGCGCGGGTTCGACAATGTGCCCGATATTCCGCAGTTCGGCGACTTCACAAAAATGCGCGCCGCCTCCATCGCCGTTTATCCCGACTACAAGGGCATCACACGCCTCATCGGCATGAACGTGCTCGAACCGGGTCCTTCCATCAGCGACGAAGCCGCAACGCTGAAAGAGTGCTTCGACAATCACGAATATTTCTATTTCCATGTGAAAAAAACAGACAGTTACGGCGAGGATGGAAACTTCGACGCAAAAGTTCACATAATCGAGGAAACGGACGCGATAATTCCAACGATAATGAACCTGAAACCCGATGTTGTGGCCATCACGGGCGACCACTCGACACCGGCGCTTCTGAAATCTCACAGCTGGCATCCGCTCCCGCTGCTTCTCTGGTCGAATTGCTGCCGCCCGGACGGGGTGCGAAAGTTCGGTGAACACGCATGCGCAGCGGGCGGGCTCGGTCGCATGATTTCGACCTCTCTGCTGCCTGTCATGATGGCGAATGCGCTGAAGCTGCTCAAGTTCGGCGCGTAGGCATTGTGTCTATCCCGCATTGGTGTAATATGCGCACTAAACGCAATACCGTTTACTCAAGAAGGTATGGGTATCAATATTCGCGATAAATACAGGTTTTTCGCGCATCATTGTTGCTGAAGCAAACGGTATTGGCACTAAAGGGGCTACACCTCATCCGGGACATGCACCCGTAAGAGATTGAAGTTACATATCAGTTCTGGTATTATTCTTCAATTCGATAATGACGTTCGATAATAATGTCTGCCGGGATAGAATATGAACAGAAAAGCCTTTCCGAGATTTTTATTTTTGTCAATTTTCATTTTTACGGCAATGTCTGCGCAGCAGGCGCTTGCCGTGTATCCGAAGAAGGAATGGACATATCGCATCAAGCCGGATGTCCGCCGCGGGTCTGTTTCTTTCATTGGTGATATGGCTGTTTTGGAGAGTAGCGAAAATACCCTGCATTTTGTGGACCTCGAAAGTGGTGAAAGTTACTGGAAATTCAAATTCTACAGTCCGGTCGAACTATATATTCTGGACGATACCCGGATCGTCGCGTTCTCCGACAACATTTTCCACGTGCTGGATATAAAAGAAAAGAAGAGAAAGTGGTCTATCAGGCTCAAAGAACCTTCCTTTGAGAAAGTGCTTGCATCGACGGATGGGGATAAGCTGGCGATACAATACAGCGCGGGCGATTATGAAGTATACGCCCTTGGTGGAAAAGAGTTTCCCATCGGCGACAGCGGCGTGCCGGGAGAGTTCTACGAACTCGATAAACCAGTCAGGGCCGGGTTTGCTCCGGACATTCTCGGCAAAGGTTCGAGAATCGAATTCAAGGGTTCACAGGTCCTGTTCTACCCGCCGAAGGAAGCACCTCAGGCACCCGTGTGGCCGCCCCCCGGAAGCGAACCTCGATGGACATGCGACGTGGGCAGCGAATTGGTCGAAACCGCTTCGGTTGTCAAGGACAGGCTCCTGGTCGTCTCCACGGACGCCATGCTGCATGTCATCGACATCAAGACCGGCAAGGAAGACGAAACGGTTCCCATGTCCGATCTGATAGACATGCGTTTCTGGGATGAGATGCCGCAGAATATAAACAACTACAATAATGCTGTGATGTACACATATAAAGGAAACGCATATATCACCGGGCCTTCTCATTTTACCAGAATAGGATTGCAACTATTCCCCTCGGAGTTGAGCCTCGACGGCGAAACAACACCCGTGGAAAGTGACAGTACGGAGAACTGGGCGCTCGAAAAAGCGATAAGCGCCTGGGACACGAAAAGCTTTAAAGCTGCGATAGCGGGGATGAGAGAGGTGGTTTCCCTGTGGCCCGATTCGTCCGTAGGACACCTGTTCCTCGGCATGGCCTTCTCGACCACCGGACACATAGATGACGCAATCAGCGAACTCGAGGCTGCGTTGCATATCGACCCGCGGAACCCGGATATAATCGCCAACCTTTCGGGTAACTACTACCTCAAGATCATGTCGCTCGACCCGAAAACACAGAGTGATATGATAATTACGTATTACAAGCGCATCAAGGAAATCAGACCCACCAACGCGATGGCATACGTTGGGCTCGCGGAGCTTTACCTGGGCAGGCGCGAGTTCGATAAAGCGGCGGATGTGATTAAAGAATCTTTCAATCACGGGTTTATGGGGCCGGACATGCACGCGCTGCTGCTCAGTGCATTCTACATGAGCGACGACCGCGCTCATGCCCTTGCCCTCTCCAAAGAAATGATCCGGTTTTTCCCCGATTCCGACATCGCATATCTCATAAGAGGCAAACTTCTCTGCAAACTCGGCCGCTACAAAGAAGCGATCACTCTTTTTAAATCGATTGACCTCAAACCCGATTTGCACCCGCGCGGCGAGAAAAAACTTGTCTCTTCCTTCCCTCGCATTCTCACCACCGGCTCTGTCTTTTTCTACGGCAATGCCCTCGGGCTTTCAGGCAGATACTGGGACGGCATCGCCCTGTTGAAAGATTACATGGCCGCTATGCCTTCCGACGAGGAACTCGAAATCCTGAAGAGTTTCCACCAGAGAACACTCGAAAACCCGAATTTGAAACCGTCCCCGACAGAAACGGAAATCATAGAAAAATTCGGCGAGGACTCTTACCTGATACTACAGTCGGAATCACAATTCCGCATCCCCGCGACCCTGGCAACCGCGCAGTTTCTCAATCTTGTCGACTACATCACACGCAGCATGCAGACACTCGAACCTCTCGAACAGCTCGCCGCAGACGACCCCGAAACACTCTCCTACATCGGGTACCTGTTCGCAAAAAACGGCAGGCGCTTGAACGACGCGAAAAAATATCTCGAATCCGCCCTCGAATCAGCCCCCAAAGACGCCGTTTATCACAGGAACTATGCTGTTTACCTTACCGTCAAACACCACTTCAAAGATGCCGAAAAACATTTCCGCAAAGCGCTCAAACTTAATCCCGGCGCGGAAATGCTGAACTACGAGTACGGCTTAATGCTTATGAAAACAGGTCGTTTCGAGGAGGCCGCGGAACATTTCCGCAGCGAACTGGCGCTCGTGCCTGACCTGGAGGTCGCAAAAAAAGCCCTCGCAAAAGCGGAAAGCTACATCAAGCGCTGACCTATACCGCGAAAAAACAATATTGTTGACCGAGCCAATTGCAAAATTCTGATTCCGCTGCGGGCGGCTGCAATTGTCCATAGCCCGGATTCCTCACAAAGAAATCCGGCCACTAAATCTTACAAAGCCCTTTACTTTTACAGCATCTTACATATAATTTGGGTGATTCGGGGCTATGGCGCAGCTGGGAGCGCGTTTGACTGGCAGTCAAAAGGTCACGGGTTCGATCCCCGTTAGCTCCATAAGGGAAAAGTCCATAACAACGGGCTTTTTTCAATTTGGCTACAAGTGTCAAACGGCGCGTTAAAATGACCCCCTACCGGCGTTAAAATTGACCCCCCTGGAGACGATTTCCGGGAGGGGATGATTATGCCCCTGATGTTGGAAGCTATTTATGTCAAATAACCAACGTCAGGAGGTGCGAAAGGGGATGCTGATAATGAGTCAGATTGGTGAGATTCGACGTATGAAGGAGGTCGAGGGGTATTCGATTTTCGAAGATGACGGCAGCCTGAAGAATGTTTTTTCCCGGGAGTTGTTTGTGGCGCTCAAGCGTGTGTCCCCGTGATTTTGGATTGCGTTTTGAAATGGATTCATCGAGGCAGTTTGCCCAGCGCTTTGCCAACGACCTTGAAACCATACGTGAGGCTTAATTCGATGTCACCATCAGCCAGAAACAATATGGAACAAAGCTCTACACTATTCAGGCTATCTATTAAGTTGGTCGGTTGTAGCCGTCTTTAACAGCTTGCTCCATGGCCGCGAGTTCTTCGTCAGTAAGGAAATCAAAATGAGAAGATCTTTTTCTGGCTGAAAGGCTTCCGTTGTTCTGCAGGCACAGCTGGATGAATAAATCGATCAGACGGTCAGGCATGTCGATGATATCCTGTATTG
>JAJRTR010000051.1 GCA_024278215.1 bacterium | reverse complement strand
CAACAAAATTAGGCCCTACGCCGCCCCCATGGGGGCTTCCCTTTGCCCTTGCTTCCTCTCCCTGTTACTGGTATTATATTGTCTTACTGTGGGGTCATTATTACTTCAGCATAAAGGGTCATTTTTAATCCAGCGGCGGCATCTCATAGCATATTTCATAAATAGCAAAATTCTCACTTATACTTAACAATTATCCTTTTTACCATCTCCAGGACCTCCTCTCTGTTCAGCTTTTCAAGACGATTGAAAACTCTTCTATTCATATCACTGCGAGGCCCATCTACCCACCCTCTTCTGTGACTCCCGGTATATGGATCAAAAGAATCCCTATAATTTTTCAGGGTGTTATGTTTGATCCCTAAAACTCCTGAAAGATAATTAAATGCATCTGTCTGATTGTATTGAGGAAACAAATCAACATGTTCGTACTTGGACATCCAGTAAGCAACAATGTGAATGTCTTCACGTCTGTTTTCCTCGATTCGATCTTTTGTATGTATCCCTCCGGGGAAGATACGTCTCTTGACAGCTCCGCTTAACACATCCGGGTCGTTTTCGATACCCTCAATTATTCTGTTTGAGTCGATTATGATTTTCAGAAGCATCTCCTTTAAATCATCATCATATCCCCTCATAATGCTCAACTCATGACATTTTTTCGCCGTGCTTTCAATTTTCAAAATCTTTTCTCGCAATGTTTTATTATCCATTTGTTTTTCTCCTTTCCCTATTTTAATTGTATCACATAACGAACCTTTGTCAACATTATGATAAAATGATATGTGGCATAAGCTCTAATGTCGACATATTGTTGTTTTGCAATATGTTAAGATTGCCGCAAACTACTACACAGAAGTATAGTAGAGTAGCCTGCGTATTTCACAAACGTGGGTGAAAAACCGTGAGAAATCCGAAAAATCATTCATCGTCCCAGAGTGGGTAGACTTGAATCGATGAAAAGTATCAAAACGATAATGCATTCCTGTTATATCTACAAAACGACTTCGTAGATTCTTACATACGAACTGGCGAATAAGAGCTTGAAGTTGCGGGGGTTCGCGTCGGCCCAGGCGCGCTCGATGGGAAAGAAGGCTGTGTCGTGGGCGAGGTGCGGGCGGTCGTTCTGGTGGAGCACACTGATAAAAAGCATGTCGGTGTCGCGGCGTCGCAGGCCTTCTATCCATTGCACCGGGTCGGGGTCGCGCCGGCAGAAGTCTATCCTGTCCGTTGTTGGTGCCGTATAGCGCCCCGTCTGCTTCAGGTACTCGTTGCATTCGTGAAATTCACTGAAACCGTGTTTGTTTACCGGGACATAATATACATCGTTCCTGAGTCGCGGACCGACCAGTCCATACGCGATATCTGTGCCGGTAAAGGCGATATTGGCGGGTTCCCTGATGTTGCTGTGCAGCCACTTCCACGCCTGCCCCATCGGAGTCGAGGCGTAATAATCATATTGATAATCCGGGTAATTTGCGGAAATCGGGAATATCGATATTGTACATATTATCAGCGACAGGATTACCGCCGGTTTGCTCCATCTGCTCCATCGCTGCCTGATAATCAGGATTATCAGGGTCGCGGCGAGTATGAAAGCACCCGCGCCCGCGACGAGCGCGCCCGACCGCATAAGCGCGTATGTCTCGACCGGTGCGGTTATGATGTTTCTGATCTGCCTGACAACTTGCAAGTGATAGGCACCCGCTAAACCGTCGCCGGTGAGCATCGGGTTCAGCACGTAAAGCGCGGCGAGCGCCCAGGCGAATATTTCAGGGCGGGGCCGCTTCATGTCAGTGAGTGCAACTCCCATTGCCGCGGCGCCGAGCACGAACGCCGTATAGGTGAAACGAACTTCCCTGTTATAAGGAACGAGAAAAAAACATATCGCCATTATCGCGAATGGAAACACGCCAAGCACGATCCTGTGAATCGCGCGCATGTTCTTCTTGATAATAACAACGGTCGACATGAGCGGCATGAAAAATAAAAACGGATAGCCCCATTCATGCCCCATCAGCTTAAACCATTGCGCGAGGCTGTCGGTGTGAAAGAGCGAATTGAGCATAGTCTCCCGCGTGTACGCGCCGCGCAGTATTTCGATATCGCCGAGGTTGACGGCGAGCGGGAATATCGGATTGCCTGTCAGCAACAGGTTACGCGCGTACCAGAACGCGCCTGTCAACGGCACAAACAGCAGGGCCGCGAGCAGCCATGGGGCCGGTTTTCTTTTGTACAAAACAAACGCGAAGACCGGCAGCAGCAGGAACAGGGCGAACGGGATCGCGATGGACTTGGTGCCGACGAAGAGACCCGCGCAGAGGCATGAAAGCACAAAGTTGACTTTCCGTTCCGGGTCTTCGTACCATCGAAGGATAAAATACAGCGACGTGATAAAAAAAGCTGTAAACGCTACATCCACCTCGGATGCGGCTGCCTGATGCGCGATCGACGGCATGAAGAATATCGACAAGACCGCGCACAGCGTTATCGCGCGTGACGCGCCGCATATCCTCGCCAGCCTGTAGGCGGCGGTCGCCGCTACAGTGAGGAAAAAGAACTGTACGATATTTGTTCCGAAGTCCTGGCCGAGGTACTGGAGAACCCACAAGTATATGAGTTCGACATTCGATGGGAAATATGTGCCGGCCTGGTCGCCGAAGGGGACTGTTACAGGGAATATCGCGCCCCTGTCGATCCATGAAGCCGGAAAGTAAAGGTGGTATACGAAGGCGTCCCAGGGCGGAGGCGGCGAGACGAAAGCCCACAGCCACAGGGCCGCGCCGACGGTCATCGCGAGTATGAGTATCAGCTTGACGGCAGGTGATTTAAGCCGCCCCAGACTCTGTTCGGGACGCAGCCTGATCGGGTAATATCTCCTGTAGACAGCAAGCGAAAAAGCGAGATAGGCCGCGTCCGTAAGTATCCGGTTGTAGATGGTGATCATGCCGAGCGCGCCGAGCAACTGGCCCGTTATGACGATCCATGATATGCCCAGCACAGTTGCCGCGAGGAAAGATTCCGCCGCGTCATATTCCTGGTGAAACGCTTTCTGTATCATGTGCGAGCCTGCGACGAGGAAGGTCAGCCCGCACGAAATCATTATCGTTTCGACCGCCGCGCTTGTCAGGTCAGGACTCATCGTGCCGTCCCTTCACTGCCGCCACCGCGTGTTTCGTCCACAAGTTTCTCGAGTTGCTTATACGCATTTATGTTTTCTTCGCGCTTTCCTTCGAACTTCATTACAGTCTTCATCTCTTCGAGGGCGTCTTCATAATACCCGAGTTGCGAATAATATTTTACAAGTATTTTCCTCGGACGTATATCCATCGGCGAGGCCGCCGCTACTTCTTTCATTACGTCTATCGCGTCGTATATCCGCCCCGCCGCCGCCATTGCGAGGCTCGTATTGATCTCGAGATTCAGGTCACTCGACGTCTCGCCCGCCAGCGCGAACTGTTCGAGCGCGTCCTCCGCCCTGCCCAGCCTCAGCTCGGTCACGCCGAGCATGAAATGCGCTTCACCCATACGCGGGTATATCCTAAGTACGTTCCGTGCGTACTGCTCCGCGTTTTCATGTTGCAGGTTCGGCTGAGCGCGTTTTGCTTTCGTCAGGTAGATGCGTGCCTCCAGCGCGTTGAACTGTTTTGACAGCAGCATCGCGCCGACCGCCGCGACAATTATTATCAGCACTGCTTTCAAATATGGTTTCTGGAATAACACCGGCAGCGCGTGCGGTTCCCCCGCGTCCGCGCCGGTCGCACCCGGCACACCGATTGCGCCAGCGATCAATGCGAGCAGCATACCCGTGACCGGCACGCTCAGTGGCATACTGAGCAGGCTCACGGCTGCGAACGCGGCGAGCATGGCCCCCATAGCGCCGCCGTCGGGTGGCGCGCCCTTCCGCAGGGCGGCACCGATTCCCGTTACAAATATCATTATAAAGAACAACAGACCGGCAGGCCCGGCTTCGAGAAGTATGTTGAGGTATTCGTTATGTGGATGACGCGGTTTTTCATAAAGTACGGCGGCTTCCATGCGCTGTAGATGCGGGCCGCTGAAATATTCGCGTTGTTTGTCGAGATACGCCAGCTTGAAGTGACCCGCTCCGTTCCCGAGCGCCGGACTTTCCCGGTACATTTCGACTGCATAATGCCAGTAGAGAAGACGCAGTTGCGCGGATTGATTCTTCGCGTTGCCGTGTTGTCGCGCGACAGCAAACCCAACTGCCGCTGTAAAGACGATAATTATCATTGCCGCGCCCAGCCTGCGAACTACGGATTCGGTAATTATAATCCGATACACCGCAATGAAAATCGCCGCACAGCCGACGGCCAGGATCGCCGTGCGGGATGCCGTCATAATGATGCACACTGCGGCAAGCAGCACTGCAATCGCGGAGATCAGACGGACACGGATACTGTTCGACTTCTCCAGAGCGGCGAACAGCAGGCCCGCCGCCGCCACCGAAAGGAACTCGGCAAACAGCGCGCTGTTGCCGAATATCGAATACACCCGGTCATGCCGCAACGGCGATAGCGCGTACCTGCTCTGCGCCGGCATGATGTCGTACCCGAAGTATTGAAGTATACCGTGCGCCGACATCGCGAGCACCGCAACGGCAATCACTATATAGAAATATTCGGCATCCCTGCGGTTTTGCTTTTTTGTCGCCGCCGCCGCGACAGCGACTGCCGCGTATACGAAAAGCAGTTTCATCTCACCGAGCGAGTATTGGGGATGCGTGCTCAGCAGCGAAGCGACGAACTCCGCCGCCACCCAGAGCAGCAGAAAGACTAAAGGCACGTTTATTCGCGGTAGCCTGTATCTGCCCGACAGGACGGCTTTTCCCGCAAGCCACACGATGAACGACACAACCGACACCCCGAGCGCAGTCTCGCCGGGCGTTATGAAGTTGTCGCAGGCACCTACCGCCGCCAGTGTGAAAACGATGTCGGCAGTCAGAATAAATGCGAGTAAGTAGTGCAGTGGCATCATATAATGTACCGCTTCAACGGGCCGGAGCGCAGTCATTTCTCCTTTTCAGTCGCTGTGATATTTTCGCGCATACGCAACAGTTCCCACCGAAGTTCTTCCGGCAACTCAGGGAGCGGCAACATGCGATCTATCAGTATCAGCGCCTCACGCTTTCTGCCCATTTTCACTTTGACAGCAATATAAGGAAGCAGCGCGTTTGCATCGAAGGCATTCTGCAGAACCAGCGCCTCGTAGTGCCTGTGCGCCTCGTCGAAGCGACCAAGTGACGCATAAAACTGCGCGAGATTCCTCCTTATCGTCGGGAAGCCGGGCATGAGAGCGACTGCCTTTTCGAACTCCGCAGCCGCCGCCTCGTTCTTTCCCATGTCATAATATGCGCGGCCCAGGTTGTTGTGCGCGACATAAGATTCCGGTGCACACGCCGTGCCCGCGCTCCACAGCGTGTAGTCGTCGCGCCATATTTCCCTGTATGCCGTCGCGCGATTCGCATAAAAGAACGATATGAGAATAGTCATCGCGATCAATAGCGCATCCGCGACTTTCCTTCTCGAAACAAGTTTTCCGACAATCGCTGCCATCGTAT
>JAJRTR010000050.1 GCA_024278215.1 bacterium | reverse complement strand
GGATACGATGTTCCGGAGTCGTAATGGTCGAACAGCAACACCTGCAGCGACTGGTTGTAGTTGAAGACTACGATGTCCGTGTCGCCGTCAACATCGATGTCCACCGTTGCAATGTGCCTGGCAACAGTAGTTGTAGGCGAAATCCCGTAAGCTGTCGAATACCAGGGGAAGCTTGTTACATAGCCTTTACCCGTGAGTTCTCTCACGTAATCATCTTCGTCGGAAATAATGTAATCCGAATATCCGTCGCCGGTAATATCGGCAATGACTACATTATTGATGTCGGCACCGCCGCCCGAGTAATCGTCGATAAGAGAGAATGAGCCGTCGCCGCCGTTTCCATAAAGCAACATACCTTCAGTGCCTGCGGCTAACGCCACATCGGTCAGGCCGTCGCCGGTCACGTCCGCGGCGTCCGCGGCATAAGCGCTGTGTGAGCCGAGAGACGCGAAAACACTGAAAGCGCCGGTGCCGTCGTTTCTGTAAAGCAAAGATTCCGAGCCGGAGTTGACAGTGAGCAGGTCCAGGTCGCCGTCGTTGTCCGCGTCGAATAATATGATGTCGTTGGCGTAACTTCCAATGTCCTCGCCGCTGTCGGTGAAGGTGCCGGAGCCGTTATTCAGCCAGATTGTGCCGTCTCCGTTTGCGGCTTCGACGGCGGCGGGGTCGCCGTCGCCGTCTATGTCCGCCGCGACGAGCGCGCCGGTGTCCGCCGAACCGAATGAAGAGTATTCGGAGAAAGAGCCGGAGCCGTCGTTTGTCCACACGACATTCAGTCCGCCGCCGGTAGCGTCGCGGGCCTCGATCACGTCGACGTCGCCGTCCGCGTCGAGGTCGGCGGCGAGCGACGCGCCAGTATCGCTGCTGCTGAACTGCCCGGTTTTTTCGACTAATATCATGCCGGTTGTGAAGTTCGAGGGCACAGACCATTCCGATGTTTTATATGCCGAATCGACCGTCTGCACACGCCAGGAGTAATAGCCATCCGGAAGGTTTTTCAAAGAAACAGTCATCGAGTGTCCCATGAGGCCTGGACCGAACCTGTGATTTGTCGAACTGATAGTGAAGCCGTCGGACCTGTATATGTTCAGATTGTAAGTTAGTAGCGCGTCCGGTGTTTCGTAGTCTGAGCCTGAGTTCCAGGTGAGGGTGACGTCGTTATAAAGCTCGTCGCCATCTTCGTCGGAGGCGGAAGCGGAAAGTGAAGACGGTGCCTGCGGCGGCGTGTTGGCGGGCACCCCGCCGTTTCCTCCATAGTATACAACAATCCCGGAGAGCGCGGCGGCGGCGAAGTCAACGTCGTTGTCGCCGTTGAAGTCGCCGATTCCGATGCTGTTCGTGTATGACGGATCGAACGACTGGCCGCTGTCGGTGAAGTTCGCGCTGCCGTCGTTGAGATAGAGAATGTCGCCGCCGCCTTTTGCGACGCCGACAATGAGGTCGTAATCGCCGTCGTTATCGACATCCACAGCCGCCGCGGAGGAAGTCAGGGTAGCTGTGAAAGACTGGCTGCCCGCGGTGAAGGTTCCGCTGCCGTCGTTGAGCCATATCGTGTCGGCCTCGGCGGGGTCGCCCTCGTAACTACCTGTGCCGTCGAACATGTCGAGGTCGCCGTCGCCGTCGAAGTCGGACAGTAGCACGAACATAGTCATGCCGCTGCCGAGCGACTGGCCGCTGTCGGTGAACGAGCCGCTGCCGTTGTTTATCCACACGCGGTTGCCGCCATTGGCGATGCCTTCGACGAGGTCGTTGTCGCCGTCGCCGTCTACGTCGCCCGCGGCGAGCCAGCCGGTGTTGTATGAGCCGAGCGATTGTCCCGAGGATGTGGACGTGCCGTCACTGTTGACAAACAGCACTTCATTACCACCGTCCGGATTGCCCACAGCCCAGTCGGGCCTGCCGTCCATGTTGAAGTCGGCGGCAACTATCGACGTCGCCTGCACACCGTTGGCGTAGCCGCCGAGACCGCCGATCCAGTCGCTCGTATCGCCGTTGTTGCCGAGTATGCCGGACCCGTAGCCGCCTGAGTCCCACAGGCATACGACATCCAGGTCGCCGTCGCCGTCGAAGTCGGCCGCGTCGAGCGCGGAGAACCCTTCCGACACGGAGCAGGCGTTCGATGTGCCGTCATGCGCTAGCGTTCCGCTGCCGTTGTTGAGATATGCGCGTCCGTAACCGGAGTTGGACGACATCATATCCATGTAGCCATCGCCGTCGAAGTCGCCGGATACGGAAGCCGACTGGTGGTCTTTCGTGTAATAAATTCGCTGCCCGCTGTCGAGGAATATATTTGCCGGATCGTAGACTGCGATATCGAGTTCCGAGCTGGAGACTGTGCCGCGCTGTGCCGTAACAATCGTCGTGCCTGCCGCGACGGCGGTGAACGCGCCGCCTGTAAGTGTGATAGTTCCAGCGTCCGGGTTCGTCGAATACCACTGGACATCGCTCGAGCAGTCCGTCTGCGTGGTGTTGGTTCCATCTGTGAAACTGCATGTCGCGGTGAATGTCATCGTGGCGGACTTCGCGAGGCTGAGCGTCCCCTCCGTGTAGGGGCTCGGCTCGATCAGGAAAAGGGCCTTCGATGTAAACGCCGTGGAGAGGGTTGCCGAGCGCGCGGCGGAGTCGGGGTTGGTCACTTCGACAGAATAAACGCCCGCGGTAATTCCCGCAGGGATAGTGGTTGTAATCGACGCGCCGCCGTTGCCTACCGTTGTATTGCTTGTCAGTGTTGTGCCGATGCGCACCGACGCGCCGTCGACGAAGCCGGTGCCGGTTATCGTCGCTTCCTCCGCAACGCTGTTGTCCATTTCCGCGGGCGATATCGAGGTGACCGTCGGCGCGGGGAGTGTCACGCTGAAAACTTCGCTCAGTGTGACCGATTGCGTGTCCGGGTTGACCGCTTTTATATCGTAGATGCCCCAGTCGTAGCCTGCCGGAACCGAGGCTGTCATTTCTGTTTCAGAAACATAAGTGATTGATTCGAGTTGCGCTTCAAGCAGTCCTTTTTCGATGTAGAATAGTGTACCCGTGGCGAATTCCGAGCCGGTGATGGTTATAGTGGTGGCGGAGTCGTTGTCGCCGGAAGTCGGGCTTATCGTGCTGATCGAAGGACCCGGGATGCGCGCGATGGGGCCGATGGTGCCGAGGTCGGTGGTCGTGTTGCTGAGCACGTTCACGGATGTTTGTGTGTATGCCTGCCAGCCGTAGCGATTGATCGTCAGTGTATAGGTGCCGGTGGCGAGCCCAGTGAAAGTGAAAGTGCCGTCAGTGAGTGTGCTGACGGTTTTCACGACCGAAGTGTCGTCGTCTTTCTGGAGCGCGACGGATGCGTCGCCGTCGTTGCTCGAATCCGCGAATGTGGCGGTTCCGACGACGCTGCCGATGGACGAGAGCAGCACCAGGTCGGGCGTGACGGTTGTTATCTGTTTGCTCTCGACTTTTATGTCGTCACGCTGTGCGAGCGCGTAGTTGTCTGCTACGGCCACGATGGAATATGTCGCGGGCGGCAGATAGAGGATGTAGAATTCGCCGGACCTGTTGGTTTTCGCAGTGAACGACGTGCCGGGTATATAGACGTCGATGCCCATATAAGTGTCGTCGGGTGTCGCCAGCAGGTTTCCTCCGGTCGCGTCGAGCGCAAGTTTGATCTTTCCGTATATGCTTCCGGTCTCTTCGAGTTTCATGTCACCCAGATCGTTGAATCCGCCTTCATTGAACGGAGAAGGCTGTATGTTGATGCTCTCGAGCATACTGTACACATCGTCGTCGGTCTGTGTGGTTCCGTTATCATGGAAAGCGATGAAGTTGTAGTAGCCGGGATCGAGACTTGAGAACTCGTAGTAGCCCTGGTCGTTCGAGTAGACGGTCGCGACAAGTGTCCCGTTGGGGCTCTCGGACGAACTTTCCTTGCGCCATGCCTCGATGCGCGCGTTGGGCAGGACGACAGTCGACCCGCCCGCGTTTGCGGAACGTTGCGAGTTGCGGACGCCCGAGCAGTCTTCGGGCGTGCCTTCCTTTTTCGTCGTGCCGCCCGCGTAAGGCGAATCGGCGGTGTGCGCGAAGGTGCTCGCCGCGACCGCCGCCGTGAGCTGACTCTGCGCCGCTATCAGATTCGTGCTGTCGATCGTGAAAGCCTGTATCTGCACATCGCACGAGAAACTGCTGGGGTCGGCGGGAGCGCCGGAAACGTTGGGGATATTGATGTAATACGTGTATACGATATTCGGGTCGCAATCCATTCCGCTGAAGCACTGGAGCTGCTCCGGGCAGGTGTTGACGAGCGAGCCGTTGCAGTAGATGTCGAAGGCGTTGACTGAAGTGTCGGACGGCGGGTCCCAGCTAACGAGCAGCGACGAGAAACGCCGGTTCGGATCGGGTATGACCTCGATGCCTGTGACTTCCGGCACAGAAGGAACACTCGACTGGTCGATTGTAATCGTAACCGCCGCGGAAAGAGAATCCGCCGTGCCATCGTTAACTTTGAAAGTGAAGCTGTCCTGTCCGTAGTAGCCTGATTCCGGCGTGTATGTGACTGCCGGTATTGAAGTCGTAGTGAGAGTGCCGTGCAGCGGATTCGATACGATTGCGTAAGAAAGCGTGTCGCCGTCCGCATCCGAACCGGAAAGTGTGATGTCAAGCGCCGTGTCCTGCGAAGTGGTGACATTCTGCGTGACGGCCGCCGGGATAGCATTTGTCATGCCCGCTTCGCAGGTGTCGCCATAATTGCGGCTGATCGCGAACAGGTCGCTGGCGTCGATGATGCCGTTGCCGTCGGTGTCCGCGCGGCTGATCGAAAGAGAGGTCGAACTCGTCACCAATGTTCCGTAGTTCTGACTAATCGCGAACAGATCGCTGGCGTCGACGAGGCTGTTGCCGTCTGCATCGCCGGAAGCCGGGCAGGCGACGACGCGAGCGAGATGCGGTTCGTCCGCGCGGCCCGCCATGCTGCCGGGCGCGGGGTTGGCAATCGTAAACGTGCAGCCCGTGGCGCACGATGCCGGGGCCTTGATAAAATACCCGTGCCAGGGTTTCAACACACTTACTTTTTTATATTTTTCAGTCGTGAAATCATATTCGTATACATTGTCCCATTCGCCGGTGAGCGGCACGTCGTAAATGAAAGGATTTCCGATAAGGTTCCAGCCGGGATCGAGCCGGACATCGACGCTGCTGTAGGAAATGGTCATGCAGCCTGCCTGCGGCTGCGGCTCGCTGTCGAAGTACATCCAGTATGCCTTTCCGGGCGATATATCCTCGCCGGCAAGGGCATAGCTGCTTGTGCCGTCTATCTCGTACACATACTCGGGCACCGGCGACAATAAAGCGCCCGCACCTCCGGCAGCCGTGTAGCACGGTATGCTTATCAGCCGCCAGCCGCTTTCGTCCGCATTTACTGTCCGAACGAATAAAATCGTCGCGAACAGCATTATTGTCGTTATCAGGCAATATTTTCTTTTCATTAGTTGTTCCCTGCACTTTTTTTATTCATCGCTCTGTTGCTATCGACTGTGAACAAACAAGTTTGCGCCAGTCCACAGGATTGACACTTTCTCACTCGCCGCCCAGCTTATAAGTGAATCCGTTTATCTTAAATTCCGGCGACATCTCCGGTATCGGCGTCTCTTCGTCGCTCAACAGCAGCAGCGTTTTTCTTCTTATGGAGAGTTGTGTTTCCTTATCGTCAAGTATGCGGAAGACAAGCAGTCCTATCGCCCCCGAACCTGACGCTCCAGCGGGCGCGCCGCCTTTCTTCCATGTTCTGGATACGGCGTATTCCGAAACGCCTTTCTCTTTTATGCTGTTGACGTGAAGGACATTCGGGCCGAGGAAATTCTGCTTTCCGGTTGTTTCGATATCGGTGTCCGACGACACGTTTATCAGTTCGAGCGCTTCTGTTTCGTAGACGACATCGACGCGCGCCGAGTTCAGGCCGGATATGTTTTCGACGTTTATCAGGGTTAGCAGGTATCGTTCTCCGTTCTCGACACGCACTGTGCCTGATAAAGAAACCGCAGGGGTTTTATCACTTCCCGCGTCGTCGGCATGCGTCGCGGCAGGCATTACAAATATTGCCGCTGCTGCGAAGAACAAAACGAATATAATGTTTTTCATAATATTAACTCCCGTTGCCCGGCGCCCGGATGATGCGACCGGGAAATAAGCTCTGTTGTAACTAATTGAACGTAATCGTCAGGTCCGAAACCTGGCTGGTGCCGATTGTAATCTCGACACCGTCGGTTGTCATTATCTGCATGGTATCCGACGATATAGAAACAGTTGTCTGCGTGCCGGACGCAATGGACGAACTTGTCTCCAGCAGGAAATACGCGAAGTAGCCCGAACCGTCCGCGGAAGGCTGGACATCGCCGGATTGCCTTGTCGAGACAGCGCAGTCGAGCCGGTTCGCTTTTTTCGCCGTGTCCACGCAGGTCAGTGGTTCGACAGTCGAGTTGCTCACATAGGTCGCCGCACTGATGGTATCCAGGTCGTCGCTGCCGAAGAAAGGATTCGACGGCGAGATAACTGTTCCGAAATTAGTGATGCAGATAGACGACGAATCGTAAGCGGTATCGTCGTAGGCCGAACAGTTCGACGAATCGGTTTGTGTCTTCGGCGAGATGTAGCCACCGTTTATTTCGAGATCGGTCCTGAAGCCGGTAAGGTCGTCGCCGTTCTCGACCTTCACCCGCACGATCAGGCTATCGCCCGGATCGAGCGTTATCGAGTCCGCGTAAGCCGTGTCCGCCTCACCGTCGCCGTCGGTGTCGGGTGCCCCGAACAGCTTCAATTCGATATTCGTGTCTTCGACAGCGCACGACACTTCCACCGTGTTGCTGTCCGTCGAACCGCAGGTTAGTTTGACATCCGTGCTGCCACCCGCCACCGCGCAGGTGAACACACCGCCTGATGTTATCGTTCCAGCGGTCGTATCCGACGAACTGTATACGCATGAACCGTCACAGGCAGTGGTTCCCGACAACGAGTAAACACAAACGCTCGTGAAGGTTGCTGTGGCACCGCCGGAGAGGCTCAGCGCGTTGTTGCTCACGCCCGATGCGTCTATGGTGGCCGAACTGACAGTGTCCCCCGACGATATAACAGTGACAGGTATGGAAACACTCGCGTTGCTTTCAGACCTTGTGCCGGTGACTGTTGTCGTGCCGCCTGCTATGCCCGTTACAGTTCCCGTTGTCGAGTCCACGGTGGCGACGGAAGTGTCGGCTGAAGTCCATGTGAGGGTTGGGCAACTGCCGGTCGAACTGTCCGAGTAGGTGCATGTATATGACGGTGCCGACGTCCCGCCGTAAGTCACTGTAAGGTTCGTCGTGACTGCCGTTATCGACGACACTTTCAGTGCCATCGCATAAGTCACCGAACCGCCCGACGACGAAACGGCGGCTGTTGTCTCATAATTCTCGTATCCGGATTTGATCAGCTTTATCGAATATGATCCGGCGATTATATCGAATGTATTGGGTGAAACGCTTTCAGTATCCGCGCCGTTTATGTATATCGCCGCGCCCTGGGGCGAGGAATCTATCTCGAAACTCGCCGTGGCCGACGGTGTCAGTGCGTAAGTGCCGTCATCCTCGGCTGTAGCCGTTACCGTCTGCCCGCCGGTGACTGAAACCGATTGTACAGTTACGGTCGTAAATCCTGTCGCGCTTATCTCCAGGCTGTAAGTGCCGGCGGATACGTTTTCGATCAGATAGTAGCCGCTTTCGTTCGTAGTGTCGGATAGGCCGTTGATTGTAACAACAGCGCCTTCGAGCGGCACGAGCACCTGCCTTGCCGCAGCCTGTCTGCTCGCGGCCTGCGCCGACTGATACACATAGCCCGCCACACTGCCGGCGCTTGTGTTCGCCGGTGTGACGTCGCCGCTGCTCCAGCCGCCGCCCGCGCCGCCGCATCCCGCAGCAACCAGCGCCACCGCAACTAATGTTATAATCACCAGAAGATACCTGTTGCGTTCTATCATCATACTTATCCACCTCTGCCCGTCAGAGCCTGTTGAAAAATTTGTAACTGCCCGCACTCTATTTCGTCTTCCAGGCGAACGATCCGTCCCAGTCGTCGGGCGGCGGGTTCTCCGCGTAGTGGCCGCACCTGTCGATGTACAGCAGCGACGCCTTGTGTCCGTCGACGACAGCCAGCGATTTCTTAAATGAAACAATCGCTTTTTCCCATTCTTTATCAAGGTAATAATTCATGCCGCTCTCGAACTGCTCGATCATCTTTCTCGTCACGTCCGGCAGGCGGCCCTTCTCGCAGAATACCTGGTAGATACCGACAGGAAGCACCTTCCCTTTGACCATGACTTTGTCCAGCAGACAGCAGTCGAACTCGTCTTTCACCTCTTCATAAGTAGTTTCGCTGATAATGGTGAAAGCGCCGTATTGCTTGGTGAGACCTTCGAGCCGTGAGGCGAGATTGACCGTGTCACCGATGACAGTGTAGTCGAGTTTGCCCGCCGAGCCGATGTTGCCAAGCGTGGCTATGCCGGTGTTTATGCCTACCCCTATCCGGATGTCCAGTCCCTCTTTGTTGTTCCAGAGATCGAGCACGCGCGGCCTGATTTCATTCAGCACGATCTCCATTTTTACAGCAGAAGCAACCGCTTTCTTAGCATCTTCCTCGTGTGCGACAGGCGCGCCCCATATAGCCATGACGGCGTCGCCGATGAACTTGTCGATCATGCCCGAGTTGTCCAGCACAAGGTTCGTCATCTTTTCAAGGTAGTGGTTCAGACCCTGGATGAGCGTATCGGGTTCGAGGTTTTCGCTGATTGTGGTGAAGCCGCGTATGTCGGAGAACAGCACCGAAACCTTGCTGCGGTTTCCGCCGAGTTGCAGGTTGTCCGGGTTGTCCATCAGTTCGGCGAGCACGTGCGGCGCGACATAACTTCCGAACGCTTTTTTAACACGGTTTTTCTCTTTGTCGACGACGAAATTGCGATAGAAAATCGTCGCAGCGAACAGACCGGCAGCACAATAATCACCGAGAATACCGGGTAGATCGCTCCCGACGAATTGAAAGCCGTGACAGCGTAATAGAAGTGCGCCGCACCGATCGCGACCATGCCGAGCGCGCCGAGCCACAGGCGGATCAGCGTAAGAATTGTGACGACCGCCGCCGCCGCGAAAATAAATATAAACACTGTAGCGGGCGATACGTCGTGAAGATAATCGCCCTGGAGAATCGTGTCGATTATCGCTTTGTGTATCTCGATCCCGTTGAGAATAGCATTGTTCGGATATGTCGATTGCGCCTGCGCGAACGGCGTGTAAAAAATATCCTTTATGTCCGGGTCCGTCACGCCGACAAGGAAAATGTAATTGCCCTGCATCATCATCGGTATCATCTCAGGCGTCTGCATCACATCGAGCGCTGAAAGTATGTTGTCCTTATTGACGTTACCGTCCTTATCCGGCTCGTATTCCTTGCCACGGTAATTGATGTATATGTCGCCGTTTTTATCGACGGGAATCGTATATTCGCCGACCCTGACGTATTTGCCTTCCCTGACGATTATATCTTTCTGGTCGACCCCAAGGAACGACGCCAGTGACGCCAGCGCGAATGGATATATATATCCTTCTTCATTATCAAACTTATAATACATACGCGCTTTGCGGACGCGCTCGTCGAATCTGCTGGGCTGCATATTCGCGGTGCCCAATGATGAATTCGGAGTCCGAAAATTCGGCAGCGGCGTATTATAAATAACTTTTGCCCCGTTCATAACATGTTCCGCGCTCCGGTCGCCGCGACCGACGTTGACACCTTCATCTGCCCATTTCAAAAGCGAAATCTGGACAACGGAATCGCAGAGATCCAGCGCTTCGACAGCCATCGCATCCTGCTGGGCGGGGTCCATCATGGAACCTTTGCGGTACAGGTATTTGCTGTAGTCGCGCTCAGCGCGGTCGAAAAGAATGTCAATGCCCGCAACCCTGTGTTTCCCGATAGGTTTCGCGGTCTCAGTGGACTCCTCTTCAGCCTGCGCCGTGCCGTTATCGTCAGCCGTACCGGCAGCATCACCTGTTTCCACAGACTCCTCACCGGGCACGTCCTCCCAGCCCTCGTCGTCCGGAGCGTCTTCCCAACCTTCGTCATCTCCCGCGTCTTCCCAACCAGCATCAGAATCGGAACCGACACCCATACCCCCGTCGCCGCAAATGCCGTAGACAAGTTCTCCGATCACGCCGCGCGGCCACGGCCACCGCCCCACTTCCTCGATACTTTTCGCGTCTATCCCGACGATTTTCACCACGTCGCGCGCGTTTTCGTTCTTATACTCACGTTCGCCGCGTGTGATAAAACGCAAATCGAGTGTCTTGAGCTCGAGCGCGTCGAATGTGCCCATCTTAAAAAGCAGGAATATGATTCCCGACGCGGCAAGAGAAATGAGAATAACGGGAACAACAAAATTCTTGACGATTTTCATGTGCGACTCCTCAAAATCCCTGTTGTGGTAACACTTTAGCCAAGTGAAGAATTCCACGACTTTGCTTCAGATGTCTAAAGTGTTACCTGTTGTGTAATGCTGCCGGTTTTCTGTTTTGTATGATTTTTTACCCGGCGTAGAAAAAAACTCTTTTTCGAATGATCCCCTATAAACGATCAAACCCGGGCAATTCGCTGAAAGAACTGCCCGGGTGTAACCTCGCAAACTAATGTACTAAAAAGCTGTTGGGTCGCCGATCTCTTTCTCGATTTCCTCGACCTTCGCTATCTCGGCCTTGAACGCGCCCTTGTTACCGACCGTGTCGTAGATATCCGCAAGCGCCATCCTGGAAGCGACATCGTATTCGTCGAGCGCCACGAGACTTTTCAGCTCGTCGATAGCGTCCATGTATAATTCTTTTTCCTTATAATACTGCGCGAGCAACATGTGCTGGATTATCACATCGTCATCTTTTGCATACTGTTTCTTAATGGCATCAACAGCTTTTTTGACCTCCGCCGCTTCGTCCTCGTCGAGAATGTAGAACGTCGAGGCCGCTTCGATCTCATCGCCGTCGATTACCGATTTTACTTCATAAGTGTATTCCATGCCCGGCTCGAGCGGGTCCATATCGTCAGGATAGGCGATAAGCTTATCCGCTGTTTTTCCCGACCACAGTTCTTCGCCGTCCTCGTCCATGAGAGTGACTTTACTGCTGTCCGCTTTCGCCGAAGGCTCCCATGCGAATACAGGACGTGTGTTCAGCGTGCTGGTGTTAAGGTATGAAAGAAGCTGCACCTCTGTCTTCGCCGCCGCGCGCACCGCGCCGCCGACACCGCCCTTCGCCTTCAGGTCCGCGTTCTTGTCGCCGCCGGCCACTGATTTCATCAGCATACTCGACGCACCCGCCACTGCACTCACTTCCTTACCTTCTATCTTCATCGCCGCTTCATTAATCTCCAGGTCGGTTGTGGCTGTAATCTTCTTGCCGTTCGAAAACAGTATCAGCGCCGACGAGCCGTCCGCCACAAGCACTTTGTCGCCCATTTTAAGCGGGAACTTCGATTTGATGGCTTTTTGTTTGGCACCGCGCTGCACCTTGACATTTCCTGTGACTTTTATAATCATTGCCGCCGTGTCCGACGCGCGCGCCGATTCACAGGCCAGCCCCGCGATTGCAAATACCAACACTAATCCCAGGATAACTGTTTTTTTCATTCTTCTTTACCCCCATTGTTGTTTTATGTGTTTGTCTGTTCAGAGTTTTTATACTTTTATATTAAATTACACAGCCGCTGTATTGTCAATATAGTTCGGAACAAAAACTTACACGGTTTCGGTTTCTTTACAGAAAAAACATCGGTTAACGGCTGCGATATTATGAAATTTTCTCTACGCCTTCGAGCCCTTGATGAGAATGCTGCGGTCAAGAGGCATGTAGAGAGTGGCGGCGAGCTTGAGGTCTTCCGCTGTGTTGTTGGGGAAAGAAACAATCTCGACAATAACGCCGCGAGCCTTGAGCATGTCCACGAGATCGACAAAGTCGCCGTCGCCGGATACGAGCACAACGACATCCAGCCGGTCCGCCATGGCGATGGTGTCGATGGCGATACCCATGTCCCAATCGCCCTTCGCTGTTCCGTCGGGCCGCACGCGCAGCGTTTTCGATTTGACCTCGTAGCCGATGCTCGACAGGAAATTGATGAAGCTCGACTGGTCGATGTCGGGCGTCTGGACAATATATGTAAGCGCACGTATCAACTGACGTTCGTTGAGGCATAGCGCCAGCAGTTTCTGGAAATCCACTTTCATGTGGTGCTGATATTTCGCGGAATAAAACAGGTTCTGCACATCTACAAAAACGCCTACTCTCTGTGCCTGTAAAATCATGTTATTTACCTTCTCTCTTCATATTTGTTATTTGCTGCAAGCCGATTGCTGTGTTCTGTCGTTAAAACGAATCACATTATCTCCTTTCTTTCCGTGTAAGCATGTGAAAGAGTCTCGCTGTCGAGATAATCGAGGTCTGCCCCGGTGGGAATGCCTCTTGCGGGTCTTGTCATTATTATTCCGGTGTCTTTCAGCAACTCAATAATATAAGCCGCGGTCGTTTCGCCGTAAAGGCTGGGGTCGGTCGCGATCAGGATTTCCCGCACGCCGCCCTCGCGAACCCGCTCGGCCAGCTGCCCGATGCGCAATTTATCAGGGCCTACGCCTTTGTTTGCTTTTATCACGCCGCCAAGCACATGATACACTCCCGGATGCGCGCCCGAACGCTCGAACGCAAACACGTCTTCGTCTTCCTCCACCACGCAAATAAAGCCCCGGTCTCTCGCGGCATTGTCGCATATATCGCAGGGGTCGCGCTCGGTGTGAATTCCGCATACGGAACAGTTGACAATTGTCTTCTTGACGCGGAGCACGGCGCGTGATATTTCACGGGCTGCCTCATAGTCCATCGAGAGCACGGCGTCAGCCATGCGTTGCGCCGTGCGCGGTCCGACTCCCGGAAACTTCTGGAGCGCTTCTATAAGTGTTGCAAGTGAGCGTGGGCGGTTCATTTATTATCAGTCTCGTTTACACCAATTAAGCACGGCAACCGTTTGCCGGTGACGAAACGGGCGGTGAAATTGGCGGAAACATCCATGAATTTACATCAGAACGGCATCTGGAGTCCGGGAATATTCGGCAGGCCTTTCGTGAGTGCGCCCATCTTCTCGGTCGAGAACGCCTCCGCTTTTTTCATCGCGTCCCTGACCGCGTAAAGCACGAGGTCTTCGAGCATCTCCATGTCGTCCGGGTCCACGACCGACGGGTCGATCTTTATTTCATGCACATCCCGCTGTCCGTTCACCGTACAGACGACTTTGCCGCTCGGGTCGGCCCCGGTAATCTTCGCTTCTTCGAGTTCCTTCTGTATTCGGGCCATGTCATCCTGCATTTTTTTCATCATGCTGCCCATGTTCTGCATATTAAAAGACATATTGTTGTCCCCCTAAAATATTCAACTTATTTCCTTGCTGTCCGGAAAAATCTCTTCGAAAAGGTCGGCGAGATGCGGCCCTCCGGATTTTTTCTTCTTTTTATTCTCTTCAGTTTTTACCGGCGGCTTTTCGGGCCCGGATTCTGTTTTCTGAACCTCGAGTTCCAGTCCGCCGCCGCTCTCAACTGGTTTCTTTTTATCTTTGTCGGCACTCGATACCACGTTTATTCTGTAGTCGGTCCCGAGCACCTTATCCATAGCCTTCTCGAGTGATTTCGCATTTTGAGCGTCAAGCGATTTTATTCTCTGGAACTCATGCCGCGGATCAAATACGAGCGCGACCATCCCGTCGTCGAGTGTTGCGGGAACACCCTTCTTCAATTGAAAATAAGCTGTGAGATTGATGCCTCTGACTTCAGAGAGAATGTTTTTCCAGTTCTTGCGAATGTTATTGAGGTCCGGGTCGTCGACGTCCTCGAAGATGAAGTCGTCGTCCTCGACAGGCGGGAACTGATCGTCGTTTATGTCGGGAACCGGCATCATGCGCGGGTCGCCGCCGGATGTTTTCGGCGGCGCGGGTGCGGGTTTCGGTTCGGGAGGAAGGGGCTCTTCGGAAAAGTCCGGCTCATCCTGCCGTGCAGGGGGTGTCGGTGCCTTTGCCGGAGCCGGCGCGGGGGACTCGGGTTTCGGCTCTGGCGCCGGTTTCCGGGCGGGAGCGGGTGATGGCGTGGTTTTTTTTCCAGCCGGCGTGGGCGGAACGGCGGTATCTTTTACATCTGTGGTCGTGCCGGGGGCGACATCGCCGATGAGACCTGGGCCAGCGACCATATCGAGAAGTTTCACGACCATTACCTCGAGAATGATGCGCGGGTAAGTTTCCCACCTGATGCGGTCCTCGACGCGGGCGAGTTCGTCGAGCATCGCGACCAGCGCCCCCCTCGAAACCGCTCCGGCCTGTCTGCGCAGAACCTTGATATCACTATCGGTATATGTTGTCGATGATGGTTTGATTTTTTGTTTGATAAGGTAAAGGTCACGGATGTATTCGAGCAGGAGACGAATGAAAAGACTGAAGCTTTTGCCTGCCTGGAAGAAGCCGTTGAAAAGCGAGAAGGTCGTCGCGGTGTCGCCGCTGAAGACAGCGTTCATGAAGTTGCCGATTTCCTTCTTTTCGACGAGACCGAATACTTCGTTGACATCTTTGGCGAGCACCTGTCCGTCGCTGAAAGAGACGAGCTGGTCGAGCAGGCTGATGGAATCGCGCATCGAGCCGTCGGCGGCCTTGACGATAGTATTCAGCGCCTCGTCCTCGATGGTAAAACCTTCCCGGGAAGCGATATTTGTCAGGTGGCCGGCGATTTCGCTGTCGGTGAGGCGTCGGAAATCGTAGCGCTGGCAGCGCGAGAGAATAGTGCTAAGCAGTTTTTGCGGCTCGGTGGTGGCAAGCAGGAAAACGACTTTCGGCGGCGGTTCTTCGAGTGTTTTCAGGAGACCGTTGGAAGCATCTTTCGTGAGCATGTGGACTTCGTCGATGATGTAGACTTTGTAACGTGCCTGCGCGGGCGGTACCCTGACCTTCTCGCGCAGATCGCGTATGTCGTCGATGCCGCGGTTGGAGGCGGCGTCGATCTCGATCACGTCGAACATACTGTCCGTGGCGATAGCGGTGCAGGCGTCGCACTCGTTGCACGGGCTGGGCGTGGGGCCGTCGGAACTGAGGCAGTTGAGCGCTTTAGCGAAGATGCGGGCCGTGCTGGTCTTGCCTGTGCCGCGCGGCCCTGAAAAGAGATATGCGTGGCCTATCCTGTTTCGGATAATGGCATTTTTCAGGGTTGTAGTGATGTGATCCTGGCCGACGAGATCGTCGAAATCACGTGACCTGTATTTTCTATATAAAGAAATATATGCCATGGAGAACACGGACTCCCGCTTGAAGACGAACCCTGCGGAGAGGAGAAAAGGACTGTGCACCCGGCCTCGACAACTTCCCACCCGCGCTTACCCCGGCAGCCAGCTCAGACCATGCTGATCTGCGGCACAAGAACGTGACCGCTTACCGCTGCTGCCTTCCGACCCTGACGGGATTCACGGGCGCTCCTTGCGCAGGGCCCGGTCCTCAACACCGCTTACCGGGGGCAGACCGAACAGGACAGCGCCTCAACCGGGGATTCAACCCCGCTGTAGCGGATTGCGGGTACAGGGTACCGCTAACACCCCGCCTAGCACAGCCCGTTCCTCATCTCCGTTGTGGTTTGATCTCCTTCCGACTCTTTCTTTTCCGCCCCTTCCCCTCTTTCAAGGGCTTTCACGATCCTGTATCAAGGGACCATCTATTATATTATCATACTTCCCATGTTTCAATGCGTCTACCATCTGCTGCACGTTTATCCCGCATATTCCACCAATGCGGGTGAAAAATCGGGAGAATGCCTGAGCCAGTTGCAAAATTATGTTCGAAGCGAGGTCGAGCGAAATTGGACTAAAGCAAAGCGGATGTGCAAAATCCCCGCAGGCGTACTTGTAGAGTACGTCGAGGAAGATTTTGTGCCGACAATGCAGCTGTTGACAATTGC
>JAJRTR010000049.1 GCA_024278215.1 bacterium | reverse complement strand
TTTCAACCCGACCACTTTCGATTTCTTCTTGGGACACGGAACTTCAACGATCACATCTTCGGCCCGGGCCGATTCGGGAAAGTTATAGAGCTTGACGAGCAGCTTCCCTTTCTTTGAACACTGGCATTTCGGGTCGTTACAACGGAGTTCGACAACGTTCATTCGGCAAATCCTCCTTATTAGATTTGCCGGTTATATAGACAATTTCAATGCCGACCGGTGTGGAAGTTTGGATGTGAATATTAAAAGTGGCTTGACTAAAGGGGAAAATATTTCTATATTTTTTTCAGGATGCTCACAGAACGCCCGGCGAGCGAAAAAACAAGGTTAAATAAGGTGTTTTTGCCCGCATTACACAAGTCCGTGCCCGCAGATTCCCGGTTCATGCCCGCATTTTGGGGCTTTTTGCCCGCGTTTTCAGGATTCTTGCCCGCGTTTTTGAAAAACTTGCCCAGCAGATACAGCTCATAAAACTTCTTCGATGGAGCTGTCTGTAAATGTAATAGTGAAGTGTCTTAAGGAAGGGGAAACATGGGGGAAAAACCCTCTGCAATCATGCCAATTTCGCTACAGGAAATTATGTCCGGTCTTAATGGTATTCCACACCAATCCGACGCCTTCGGATTCCTTAAAAATCGACGAGGTAATCTTCAGCGACAAATACCTTGAAAAATTTTTTGAAAACAGTGTTGACGCCCATTTACTATGATATAATATCGACTGCGCAACGAACGGAGTTTTTTTATGGATATGTGCCACCATATCTTATTATTCACTAGCGACCCTGAGCTGCTTTTTGGGGCAGCCTCGGAACAACGGTCGCTGAGTGATCGGCACATTCCGTTTGTTGCGCAACCGGGGTCTGCCCTTTCAGGTTTAGTAGACCTCTATCCAATATCACTTCCAGGTAAAGAATTCAAAGAGAAATTCTTAAAGTCTGTTTTCTATAACGTTTATGCGTTTTATGTTCGCCATGCGAATTTTATAAAAAATCAAGGGGGTAGAGAATGATGAAAAAATCACTTGGTATTTCGACTGCTGTAATTTGTCTCGCGCTTATTTTCGCCGGTTGCGGCGGCGGCGGTGGCGGGGGGACAGCGACGCCGACAGGCACAACTATATCAGGTACTGTCAGCGCACCATCCGGAGTTTCTCTTGGCAGATCAGCCGGGCGCTCAGCGGCCGATTCTGTGCATAGCGACTTTGTTTTCAGGGCAAATGTCACCATTAAGGCTTTCCTTATTGATGATAACGGCGACAGGTCCGGGGATTTTCTGGCATCCGGTGAAAGTAACAGTTCGGGCATATACAGCCTGGTATTGCCCGTGGGCGTAAGCACCGCAAGCAACCTGGTTGTTGCTGCCGTAGATTCTTCAGATAATGTCCAGATGCGGGCAATTGTGACCTCTACTTCTGTAAGCATCAACCCAATAACTGAGCTTGTGACTTCGGAAATAGTTGCAAGCAGCCAGGCGCTTTCGAATTTTACGGTGACAGAAATTATTTCAATTCAAACACAGGTTGAAAACGATGCGGCGAGTGTTGATTTGACCGGCCAGACGACTGTCAACGGCTGTGTCGCCACTCTGGACAACGACTCCGCCATATCATCAAACCTCGATATGTATGTATCAAGCTACTCTTCGTCGGGCAGTTCGATTGATATTGCAGATTATGAGACCATTGCCGTTGGGGACATTTGGAGCTTTGATGAAGGTTTGCCCGACACCAGCAGGAGTGAATATCCTTTTGTGATGGGTTTCATTGAGACAAAAACAATAAACGGCACGACAACATATGGAAGATATGATGGAGACAGCACTGATTACTTCGCCTTTGACAGCAGCGGGAATCTGTATCTGTATGGTATCTTTAGCAATGACACAAATGATCTTCAAACTTACTCGCCACCGCTGTTGTTCGGTAAGGCGAATATGACTAGTGGAGAATCCTGGAATATTACTGCCACCGTTTCTCACTCAAATGGGAGCCAAGATACATCTCTCACTGCTACAACGACTGTAACCCAAGAGATGAAAGCAGTTAATGCTGGAACCTATAACGACTGTTTGAAATTTGTTGTTTCATTTACCGAGGGCTCAGACTCAGCAACATATACTCATTGGTCCTGCAGAGGATTGGGAAGGGTTTATTTTACAGACTCTTCCGGTTCAGACATCGACAACTTAAACGCCGCAGTTTTAGGCGGCACGTTGATACCATCTGGCGCTACATCGAATATCGCCGGTTCTTACTCCTCAACAACCGGAGCGTATGTTGCATACAGCTCATGTAACGATTCAATTTCTGCTCAGGACACCCACGACATTTCGGTGACGCTCGCAAAAAGCGGTAACTCAGGCACCCTGACCGGAACTCTGAACGGAGCGAGCCTTCCTACTATCACTGGTACTATTGCAGGAAACGCTTTCGTTGGACAGGGGACAACGCAAACGACCATCGGTTCATGCCAGGTTGATGAGAAAACAACTGTAAGGGGATATATACTCAACAGCAGCGCACCCTCCGTTAGTACAGACTCCCTTGCGGGAAACATCAGCAGGGTTTACACACCGCAATCGGGACAATCCTGCGATTTCACAACCTGCGTAACTCAATATTGGTATGCTGCTGCGACACAATAATCTTTACAAGATTATTATCAACAAACTCAAAACAGGCCTCTGTCATACAAGCAGGGGCTTTTTTTCATCGTATCACAAGCAAATAAACAATTCACATTGAGGCAAGACGTAGATATAAAAACTCTATGGATGTGAACAGCATTATGATTTCTAAAATTCTGTCAAATAACTTTCACTAAATCCAGACCGCCTGATGCTCACGCTTTGTTACAGAATCGCAGTCTGCCGGCTTGACCGCGCCTGCGGGTAATCGCCTCCGTCTTTCGACCTATCCATTTTACTGACTTCCTACTACCCGGATTTTACAGGATCGCCCCGATCCGAGCAAGATAATCCTCGTTTCCGAATTGCTGCCGATCCGGATTTTGCCCCGAATCGATACCCCAGCTCCAATCGCCTTTCTCAAAATAATTTCAAAACTTTGTCCAGTCGTCCCCTGAAAACCGGGGTGTAGATATCAGGACATGATTTCATGCTTCGCATCGCCGAATGAAATGCGCTGCCGGATGCGATGTCCTAAAAACATTTTCTATGGGGCGGGTTTTCATGGTCGATATTGAATACATACAAAACACACTCAATGAATTTTTCGGAACCGATCAGCGGGAGCTGGTTGTGACCTCGAAGCATGGACTCCAACCATCCCAGGACATCTCTGAAACGGCTTCATCTATTTCAGATTCAGAGGTAACCTGTGTCTTAAAAGGAGGGGAGGCAAAGGATGAAGAATGAGAAAATCATCAGGCCGTGCGCCATCTATGTACGTGTCAGTACGCAGATGCAGGCGGATGTGGGGCTTTCCATCGAATCCCAGATCGAAACTCTTAAGCAGGAGGCGGCGCGCCGCGGCAAACCCGTTTACGTGGTTTACGCAGACGTGAAATCCGGCGGCTCGTTCAAGAGACCGGAATTCTCCCGCCTGCTGAAAGATTCGCAGATCAAGCCGCCACCGTTCGACCTGGTGCTCACCTGGTCTGTGTCCCGGTTCGGGCGCAACACGATGGAGTCATACATCGCCACCGAAAAACTGCGAGAGCGCGGCATCTCCATTTTCTATTACAAAGAACCGTTCGATACCGAGGATTCTCTGGGCAGACTGATAATCGAGATTCTCCGCGCTGTCGCCGAATTCTCGCGGCTCGAGTATGTGAAAGATGTCGAGCGCAGTAAGAAATATCTTGCAAGGAACGGCTATTCCACGGGTGGACCGCCGCCATTCGGTTTCAAAAGGGTCGAAGTCAAAGACAACGGCCACAGGCGCGTGAAATGGGAACCGGACCCGGTTACCGCGCCGCTCGCGCGACGCATCTTTGAGATGTATGCCGACGGGAAAGGATATAAATTGATCTGTAAGTGGCTGAACGATAATAGCATCCCGACCGTTCGCGGCAACAAATGGAGGGCTGCTTCGTTCTCGCGCATGCTCCGGAACGAAATCTATATCGGACATATCGTGTACAACAAAGAGGAAAGAA
>JAJRTR010000048.1 GCA_024278215.1 bacterium | reverse complement strand
TTTCGTATAACCAGCATTTGTTATCACTTCCGTAGGGATTCTAAAACATAAAAACATTACAGCATAATAATTGCTATTTGTCAACTTTTGTGAAAATTATTTTTTTGAGGGAGAAAATCAACAGCGTCGTTATCGGGGCTTTTTCTGATTGCGAGGGCAGGATTCGAACCTGCGACCTTCGGGTTATGAGCCCGACGAGCTACCGGCCTGCTCCACCTCGCATAAGGATTATAGTACTCTCTATTTCGGATGTAAAGATGTTTTTACTTTTAACTGCCGTAATACCGTAATGGTCGGGTGGCCGGGAGTATCCAGGAAAATCTGCTGTTTCGCTCCTTGCAGAGTTGCGTAATTATGTGTTTTCTGTGATAATCCGGTGGTCAGGATATGCTGTTGATAAAGTTCGGCTTTCTCAATTATCTCTAATGTGCCTGAAGCGCGTTTTGTGTTTCAGAATTGTGGGAGAATGAGTTCCATGATATGATGGATCGGGATATGTATTTAACATTGGAATTTGACCCGGAATGGTTACTGATTCAGGTTTGATAGCGACAATTTCGTGTGAAGGAGGAGCAGTATGCCGGCAAGGAATATCAGTCTGACATGGGCGAAATACGAGAGGATAAGTTTCAATGGGATTCGTGATGAAACTGGCAGATTTTTCATCAGGGAACTTCGGAATATCCCGAGGAATATTACTACGGATGTTTATATGTGCAGTGACGCGAGGAACCAGGCTGTCAGGCAGATTCTGTCGCATGTGCCTTATGTTAATGTTTTGAACACTGCCGGAAATGTTGTTTACAGTCCACACGAAAGGCCGTCTGTGGTAATTGCGCACGGGGATACGGAGTTCAAGGGGTGCGGGGCCGTCGATTATGCGAGGTCGTGCGGGGCGGATGCCGGACCGCCGGAGTATCCTGCCATCGCGAAGCTCGCTCCGGACCCGATAAGGAATGCCGAAGCGCAACTTGAGAAGATCGATCCTCAGTGGCGGGCGGGAGTCATTTATTTCGATCACGCGCGGGGCGAAGTCTCTCTGATCGACGGCGATCACAGGCGCAAAACAACGTGCATGGCGCTGTTCGACGAGCTTAAATATTGTCTTGCAAACAGGTATACGGAAGATGAGTTGGAGAGCATGTCGAGGGGGCAGAACCCGGATGTCATCTTCCTCAATAATCTCAACACAAGGTTCTCGGCATTCAAAACGTTCAGGATAAATCTTCAGGGTGACTGCTACGACGGAATTATCGACGATTCTCTGAAATATGCGATGGAACATGCGCTGCGGGGCGAGGGAAGTTTCCGGGACACGAGGGTTGCTGTGCTGGCGTTCAGGCAGGGCGACCCGATTCCCGGTGAAATCCAGACCATACTGGACGAGCGGGAATATGTCAGGGATTTTATTAAGCGCGGCGGCGAGGTCTATGTAATGACTGTTGGCGACCTGCCGAGCTCGAATGCTGTCTACAGAATAAATAACGGGTGATCCGCCGATGCGGTGCAATCGGCTCACTTGATGAGAGGTTTCTTCCCGGAACAATCTGTGTTAGAATCTTATATTGTGAGGGCCATCACGGAATCAACATTATCACGAGCGGCGTTAAGTGTTTTTCTGGTCGCTGTTTTGCTTGCGGCGGCGGGCTGCGGAGGGGGCGGCGGCGATGCGTCCGACCCTGTCGCTGCTTCCGGCGTATATGCGCTTAAGTCGCTTGCTTCCACAGATGTCGGACCTGTCACCACTACCATTCTCGCCGGTTCCGCCATGCTCGAAGCATCGCTTGCGGATACCCAGACTGTGACTGTCGCCGAACGGTTTTACACATCGGGCCGACCGTCCGGACTGATCGGAAAGGTCTACGACATACAGCCCGACGGTCTGCCGTTCGTCTCCGGCACACGGTTCTGCATCTCCGCTTCAGGCACCGGCTATTCTCCTGCCGAACTCGAGATCGTCACGGGACCCGCGCTCGATCAGTATATGGATTCCCTCCCGGATTATTCAGGCAACAGGGTCTGCGCGGCGCTGTCGCACTCCAGCCCCTACAGCATCAAACGCGCCCGTTCTCTCACCACTCCCGACTACACGATATTCGGTTCTCTGTATTCTTTAGATACATACAAATATGATTACAAGGTTGTCGCCGAAAACGGCACCGACTCATGGGGCAGCTACTATAAAGTGGACATAACGGTGAATTGTGATTTCAACTGTATCGAGAGCGGTCGCCGCCAGTTCCGTTTCTACCAGGGGGGCGACAACGACGGCGACCTCTATATCGATGAGAACGAAGGCACTTATCCCATGTGGCTGGACTTCGCACAGATGAAGTGGGCGCACCTCAAGAGCGCAGACGGCGCTACGGTCGGCGGCATCGCCTACCTGCTTTCCGCCGAATTCTGCAAATTCTTCCTCGGCTCCAGCTCTCTCATGGATTCATACATCAAGATGCTCGACCCGGACCAGAACAGTCTCCAGCGCTTCTTCTATAAAGAAGGCAAAACAAAGCCCTACCTTTTTGTAGAACTGATAAAGGATGAAACCCTGATCAGCGGCAAAGTGAAAGTCAATATCGAAAAAGACGACCAGCCGCTTCACTCTTATCTCATCGACAGGACAACGGCGTCCATCACGGAAACATGGACGTCGACTATCGACGGTCTGCACACCACCACCGTCACACTTTCCGATAGCGGATACTCCGATATGAACCAGTATGTCCTCTACTATGTCTACCTCATCGTCGGACTCGACGACACCCCCGACGAGACCCGGGGCGACCCTTATGATGTTTATGACCGCTATCTGCCTGTGCAGGAACTCTTCGCCGTGAATGTGATGAACCTGCTCAAGGGCCAGGGCTGGCAGAACCTGGAGGCCATCGAGGTCTACTACCGCGACCGCCTCGAGATGTGGAATGGGCATTAACATCAATACTGCTTATTTAACAACATTGACTGCACATATTTCAAAAACGCACAAGTTCTGTATTGACTTGAATTTGGAGTGCGACAATTCATTGTCGCTTTCAGTGCCGGAAATTGATTCCCGGCGGAAGACAAAGCGCTTGAAATGGATTTTTTATCCCGGATTTGTGAAATATGCGGGTTATGTGTGTGGCGCACTCAATCTTGTTTGTGCGTGGTAAACATGCCGGAATACTATTATTATTAATCATGCTCCCAAACACCGGACTCACAACAAAGGATGTCGGGCGGAAAGTCCTTTTCGTGTGCGGGGAAGACGCCGAAGACCTCACCTGCGCGCTCGACAGTCTCGGCGTGCGGCACGCGCTGGTGAAAAGATACCGCGAGTTTCAGACCTACACGATCTCTACCGACAGCCTCGAGGCGACAATGTGCCTCACGGGCCTCGGCTCCGCCTCGGTCGAGGTGGGGCTCACCGAACTGTATCTGTGCGGCGCGCGCCAATTCGTGCATAGCGGCACATGCGGCAGCCTGTCGGGGCTCGTGCCGAACGGTTCGGTGGTTGTCGTGGACGAAGCGGAAAGCCACGACGGGGCTTCCTTTCACTACAACCCCGGCGACCCGCTCAGGCCCGCGAATCCCGATTATCTGAAAAAAACGAAAAGCATCCTTCTTAATAACGGCATCGCTTTCACTACAGGCCGCATGATCAGCACAGACACATTCTATTGCATGGGCGCCGCCCCGGACGGCTCGGGCGGTATCCGGCGACCCGGCCTCCCGCTTAAGGCCGAACTCGACCCGCCGGAAAAATTCATCATCCTGAAAAACATGCTCGAACGCAAAATGCCTTTTCTGATCGACATGGAGGCCGCCGCTTTCTACGCTGTCTGTTCCGCCGTCGACGACAATGTTTTTTACATTTCAATAAAAGGCGTCGCCAACCGTGTGCCGTTCATCGAGGGTGAACAGGTCGAAAACACCGGCGTGTGCCTGTGCAATGCCGTGGAAGCATCGCTTTGTATACTCTCAACAATATAAAAGGAATAATTCCATGAATGAAAAAAACAGACAACAGATCAATCTGAAACCGTCGAAAAATAATAATGATCGAGGCGCCGTCGCATTGATTCTTTTTCTCTTTGTCGCCGTTGTCGTCGTCGGCTGGCTCGCTGTCAACCAACTGCGTGAAGTCAATGAGAAATCGGAAAAAAAATTTATGGCGAACAAGCAGGTCGGCATGAAGTGCGAAAAAGCGATAAAGCAAGTTGTGAAAGCGCTCGACGCGGATATGCTCGATCAGGGCAAATATCCTTACTATCTCGACGACGAATTCTTCAACAGGCACAAGACCATACACAGATATGTCTATAATACAGAATACTGGGACCCGAAAACAGGAAGCGTCATGAGAATCGACACATCCTTCGGCGATTCATACGAGCTTTTCGGATACTGCCGTGACAACAAGATATACACTTACGTATCGGATGACAAAAAGATTTATGCTGATCCGTACACGGCATCCGATATTCCCGACGAGTACAGGCAGGAATAAGCCGAAGTTCTACCGAGCCAATTGCAAAATTCTGATTCTGCTGCGGTCGGCTGCTATTGTCCATAGCTGCGTTGTCGGCGCGAAATCGTCCTCGACGTACTTTACAAGTACGCCTGCAAGGATTTTACACCTCCGCCTTGCTCTGAACAATTTCGCTCGACCTCGCTACGAACATGATTTTGTAATTGGCTCTACAGTTTTCTTTTTCAACCAAAGCTAAACTATTTGTTGACTAAAGTCGCTATTTAGGATAAAATAAGGATATAGAAATCCTTTATAAAGAGGTGAAACGATATGATGACAAGCTGGAGACCTGCCCCGAAACCGCGTCCCAAAGGCAAATAGATCGCTATTGGACGTATTCTAAAATCGCATTAAGGAAAAACACCTTCAGTTTAAGGGTGTTTTTTTTATAACGGATCTTCCTCTGTTGCAAATCACAATAAATTGAAAATATGCGGGTTAACTCTGGATGTCGTTTTCAGCCGCAGGCGGCAGTATTACCGTAAATGTAGCGCCTTCGCCGGGTGTCGATTCGACCCTGATCGTGCCGTTGTGTGTCTCGATTATGCTGTAACTGATCGAAAGTCCGAGCCCTGTGCCCGCGCTTCCCTTTTTTGTCGAGAAGAACGGGTCGAAAATATGGTCCATCTCTTTGCCGTCGATCCCGGAGCCGGTGTCTGAAAAATGTATCCTGACTTCGGCTTCAGTCACTTCGGTCGCCACTGCGAGCACCTTTGTTTCCGAGTAGGCCATAGCCTGGAGCGAATTCAGCATGAGGTTGAGAAAAACCTGGCGCAGTTTGCCCTCGTCGCCCGTAACGAACACCGGCTGATCGTCGAATTCCGCTTTGAGAGTGACGCCCTTCTTATTTATCTGGTAGCGGAAAAGCGACAGCGTTTTATTCAGCGCGGAATGCAGGTCGATCGTAGCAAACTCGAATTGCGTTTCCTGTGTAAACGAGCGCAGTTCGCTCACTCTTTCGGCGATGCGCGCTATTTCCTCTTTTATTGTATCGAGCTCCCCGCGCATTTCCGGGTCGATGTCATCGCGTTTGAGCATGACTTGTATGTATGTAGAAATGATAGTGAGGGGATTATTTATTTCGTGTGCGATACCGGCTGTGAGTTGTCCCATGGCATAGAGGCGGTCGGCAACACTGATCTGCCGGTAGGAAACCTTCAGTTGTTTTATGTAAGTGTCGAGTGCGACAACAAGGTCTTTAAAGGAAGTGGCGAGCGCGCCGATCTCGTCCCGGCGAGAGGAAAGCCTGTCGCCGAGGTCGGTGAAAGAAGCTTTGAGCGTTTCGATCTCCTTCGCGGCCTTTTCGAGTTGCACGTCGCCAGTGAATCCCTCGGGTGATATTGTGCGCGCAACATCCGTGAGGTCCACCAGCGGACGCGCGATGCTGCGGGCAAGCGCGATGCCGAGGCCCAGCGCGAGCAGCGTTATCCCCGCGATAACAAGTGTCAGTATCCGCCGCGAATTCACCATGGCTCTGTTGAGCGATGCCGTCGAATATCCGATTCTCACAACACCAAGGCGGCGGTTTCCCTCGTGCACAAGCACCGCTACTTCCACTACCCGCCCATAATCGCCTATCTCGCCTATCTCCTGCACTACAACAGGCTGCAACGGGCTGACATCGGCGGATGTCCGATTAACTTCTTCGGAAAGCATATCCTTGAACTCTTCCATTTTATGCGAGTACACAACCCTGTCACCGGGGCCGGTCACCTCGCTGTAGATAACATCAGGGTCTTCCTCGATGATCTTTTCCGCAAGGAACCTGACCTGGAAAAAATCGAATCGCTTCATGTGGTAAGTCACCATTGAAGCTATTGTGCCCGCTATCGCCACCACCTGCTGTGTTTTCTCATCGGAAAAGATGTCGTTGTGTATGTAGTACAGTGTGATCGTGCCTATCCTGCCCGTCTCGGACTTTACATCCACACTCACACTTGACGCGCCCCGCGCCCCCGCGCCCGGCATCAGGAAGTTGTAGAGTATTTTGCCTTCCTTATTCTCCACCCTGCAACCTGTTATCGTAGGATCGTTAGCCATCGCGCTTCGCATGACATTTTCGACAAGCCGCGACACTTCGTTTTCCGAGCCTGCCGACACAAGGATGTTTTTCAATCCATACGACATTGACCGCGCGAGAAATGTCACCCGTTTTTCTTTCTGGGACCTGTACAGCAGGGAAAACCGCATATCGGAACCATAGTACACTATGGCGGCGGTAAGCAGCACCATAAGGCCGATTATTATCGTAAGTCTTGTCACAATGCCGTTCTTCACGTCATCACTCGGCTATTCACAGATTTCTTCTTTTGAGCCAATTGCGGAATTCTGATTCTGCTACGGGGATTTTACACCTCCGCCTTGCTTCTGAATAATTTCGCTCGACCTCGCTACGAACATAATTTTGCAATTGGCTCTTTTCTACTGTCATTGATGTCGTCGTCGCTCTTGTGTCCTGAAATTACAGGATACTTCATTTTTCATAATACCTGACTTTTACTCTGTCTCTGTAAGTTTACAACGGGTGAAAGTAATTGTACAATGAAAGGCGGTGAGACTGGGACCGCGGCGCACTGCGACATTCCACACCGGCTGGAGATCATGAGCACAAACGGCATCCGGATATCAGGGCACATCATCGCCGCAATATTTTTTATTGCATGTTTCACCCTGTGCTGCATCGGCGAACCGGCGGCGGCGGAAAAAACAACCGTCGCGGAAACGTATAATGTGACATTCGCAATGAACCTGTCGACATCGCTGCTCGGTCGCGGCTCTGTCATTATCTGGGACGATCTTCTCAGGCTCCAGGCAATCCTAAAAAAAGATTATGGCCTCAACATCACAATCAAAAAATTTAACAATTGGACGGACGTAATCGAAAAACTCGAAGACGGTAGCGTCGACGTCGCATGGTTGCCCTCATACTACTACATGCAGTCGCAGTACGGCAGCGAAAAATCCGCCATCCACCCCATTGCCGTCTACCAGAGCGTGGGCGAAACCTCCTCGAAGACGTGTATATACATGATGCCCGAATCAATCGACCCGGGCGCCGACCAGATGCTCGATTCGCTTTTCGGAAAAAGAATCGCCATTCCCGACGAATCGGCCTGGGCTTTGCTGAACAATATTTTTGAAGAACAGAAATACGAATTCGCGCCCCACTATCTTTTCCATAATTTTCATCGGCTCAATCGCGAATCTTCAGCGCTCGCGCTGCTTTTCAACGCAGTGGACGCTGTGGTCATCGACGAGCTCAGCATGAAATATGTGATGCTCGAAACCGACGAACGTCTGGTGGAAGCCCTGCCCATCGCATGTTCAAAACCTTTCCCCAACACACTTATCGTCGTGCGCGACGGCTTTGGCGAAAAACCCCTTAAAAGAATTAAAAATGTACTTTACAACATGCACGAGAATGCGGACTTCGCACCGTTCCACAATTATTTCAGGCAGACCGCAGGTCGCTGGGTCTCCGCCGGCGATGTCGACTTTTCCGGTTTAAAGCAATTCTACAACACGGTAAAAGTTAAAGGCTGGGATAAAATCTACATGTCGCTCCCGTTCGAGGAATAGTCTTTTGAGCCAATTGCAAAATTCTGATTCGGCTGCAATTGTCAACAGCAGCGTGGTCGGCACAAAATCTTCCTCAACGTACTCTGCAAGTACGCCTGCGGGGATTTTGCACCTCCGCCTTGTTTCTGAATAATTTCGTTCGACCTCGCTACGAACATAATTTTACAATTGGCTCTTTTATATGAGGGACTGCAATGTATTGCCCCCGGCCCGGAATCCTCACAAAGAAATGCGGAAATTTCACGCGACGTGGTTGCGGCTTTCGCCCTTGAGGAAAGCGTCGATGTTGTCGGCTATTTCGTCGACGAGCAACTGCCGCGCTTCGAGCGATGACCAGGCGGTGTGGGGTGTGACGATGAGATTATCGAGTTCTTTCGCCGCGACGATCATCGGGTGATCCGCCGGGGGCGGTTCGGTGGTAAGCACATCCGTGGCCGCGCCGGCGATCTTCCCGAGGCGCAGGGCCTGTATGAGCGCTTCTTCATTGACTATGCCGCCGCGCGCTACGTTTATGAGAATAGATGTGGGTTTCATCTTCGCCAGCTCGGCTGCGCCGATGAGGTTCTCGGTGTGTGCGGTGAGCGGGCAGTGCAGAGAAAGCACGTCCACCCGCGGCAGCATTTCATCCAGTGCTGTGCGACCGCTCGGAACAGGCCTTTTCGAGCCGGGCCGGTCTGCGACAAGCACCTTCATGCCGAATGCTTCTGCGATTGTTGCCACACCGCTGCCGATTGCGCCGAGCCCGACTATGCCGATGATCTTGCCGCGCAACTCTGACACCGGACGCGACAGTAATGTGAAGATGGGGCTTGCTTCCCACGCGCCTTCCCGCACGTCCCGGGCATAGCCGCTGATGTTCGAGAAGAACTCCAGCAGGTATGCAAAAGTCTGCTGCACAACACAACTGGTTGAGTAGCCCGCCACGTTGCACACGGGCAGTCCGCGCTCGGCGGCAGATGTAAGATCGACATTGTTCGTGCCGGTGGCGGCGATAGCGATAAGCTCCAGGCTGCCTGCCTCCACAGCGCTCATGGCGGCCCTGTCGATGACGACTTTATTCGTCACCGCGACATTCATACCCTCGAGCCTCGAAGGCATATCAGCCGGTGTTGTCCGGTCATGGAATGTGCAATGCCAGCGCGACGTGAATTTCTCGAAAGATATGTCGCCCCTGTCAAGTGTGGATGTGTCAAGAAAAACAATATTCAGATCAGTTCGTTCAGTCATATCGTGATTATAGCACTTATTGTTTAACAATAGCCATAGCCGTCGACGAGCAGCTTTACAATTCGCGCTTCCGGGTTTTGAGTGGGTAGCCACAAGATGTTGTGGTGCAAGTCCGAGCGCATGATAATTCCTTTCATTGAGCTATTTCCGGATAAAGATTGAGACCGCCGCAGTGGAAGTAG
>JAJRTR010000047.1 GCA_024278215.1 bacterium | reverse complement strand
TTTCAGAAACTTCATCGACATTCCCGCAACTGTTAAAATCGGAAAAAAGGAAGTAGAAGTATGTTTTGACAAAAAAGCATTCAACCCGCTTATCATGGATTATGTTCGCGACAAACAAAACATACCTGTCCCATGGCTCGGGAATCGTTACCTTTCTTTCTCTTTCGATTAGGGACTTTTTATAACCGTGATAATCCCTGATAAACAGCAACAGTTGCTTTTTCGCCGATGCTTCTGCCCCATACACTTGCAACGGCTTGAATCATCTGAATATATATAGATAATAATAGTGAATGGTAACTGTTCACAGGAACCCGTTTTTCGGCCTGTCAAGTCCGAATTCATGGTTATCATGAATTCGGTATATGCCCATGAAGGGTATCGACAATAAGAACATGACAGTCGCCAACGCTGCCGAACGTAACACACGTTGAGACAGGGAGAAGTTTTTCGATGCCGCTTGTTTTCCGTTACAGTCTTGAGAATATATTGAAAAAGGCAAGCGAATATATGAGCCTTGAAGACCTCGAGCTCATCCGCCGCGCCTATGAATTCACCGTCGAAAGCAACAAGCGCTTCAAGTCCCTGCGGTTCTCCGGCGAATCGGCAATTATTCATCCACTCGCAGTCGCGGAAATTCTTGTCGACTGGAAACTGGACGCGGTAACTATAGCTGCGGGGATTCTGCACGACACGATCGAGGACCCCGAAGTTCATACCGTTCAACTCAGGGCAACATTCAAGGATGAAGTTCTTTTTCTCGTGGATGGCGTGACAAAGCTGAAGAAGTTCGAGTTGCCTGTCGGCACACATGAAGACACGGCATATTTCTACAAGATATTCCTTGCTACCGCGCAGGACATTCGTGTGGCTCTGATAAAAATCGCGGACCGTCTCCACAACATGCGCACGCTGGAGTTTCTACCGGGCTACAAGCGAGTAAAAAATGCTCACGAAACGATGCAGATTCTTGTGCCGCTCACTTCGTTTCTGGGGATGGAATCGGCGAAACAGGAACTCGAGGACATTTCTTTCCAGTTCGGCTATCCGGAAGAGTACAAGAAAACACTTGATTTCGTCGAAAGCGTCGTCGAGGAAGAAGATGCTTTTCTTCTGAAAATGTGCGAGCGTATCAGGGAAGAACTTCTGCATCTGGAGATAGCGCCATACGTGAGACGCTACAGGTATAACCTCTACTGGATACACCGTATTATGAACGAGGGGGGACCGGCATTTCCCAGCACGGGTCTTGTGCAATTGACAGTCCCGGAGGAGACAGACTGCTACAGAGCTCTGCGTGCTGTTCACAGGTGTTTTCAGGGCTTGAGTGTCGGGTTCCAGGATACAATTGCATTTCCTTCTATCGACATGAAGCGGATGATCGAGACTTCCGTGCTCCACGAATCGGGCAGACCATTTATCGTGCGCATTGTTTCCTCGGAAATGAAACGTGTAAACACATTGGGGGTGGTCAATGCCTTATCCGAGCCCGAGCAACTCGAACGCACAGATTTCATTTACGATAGGATTGACGAGATAAAAGCGACAATCAATAATGTTCGGAACGAAAAAGCTAGTGACACCGAGGAATCACTTGTCAACATTATTACACGAGATATTCTCCAGAAAAAAATATTTGTAATCACACAGGACGGCAGGCGTGTCGAGTTGCCCGAAGGGTCCACTGTTCTTGATTTCGCATATAAAATTGATCGCCGTACAGGCGATAAATTCAAGAAAGCAATACTCAACGGTCGCGAGGTCCACCTCGATGCAGTGCCTGTGAGTTGCGACCAGCTAAGAGTCATAATCGACGAAAAAGCAAGACCGAAACTGCGCTGGCTTACAGTGGCGAAAACGCCACTTGCACGCATGTATATAAGGGACTTCCTTGCTACACAATCGCCCCGACGTGCAGCCCAGGCCGGCAGAGACGCTCTGCTTAGCAGAGCGATGGCAATGGGCCTGAATTCTTCCGGCAGAATCGAAGATATGGAAAATCTCCTGTTGCCGGTTGTCGACTTCCTTCGCCTTCCTGACCTCGAAGACTTTTTCCGCAAAGTCGGTTACGGAGAAGTTATTACAGACGATGCCATACAGGCAATGAAAGAGCAGTATAAACGTTCTGCTCTGCTCAGTGGCCTCGAACTCGAACACTCGATAAATGATCAGCCCGTTTTCCAGAATCCCGTCAACCGTGATTTCTTCGTTTTTGATAAAATCGTAAAAGGCGATATTTATTTGGACGACTACTGCGCGCCGGTGCCGGGAGACGACATCATGGCGATTGCCACAGGTAAAAAAATCATAATCCATCGGAGCGAATGTACCGGCATCAAGGCGCAGTCGAGACCTTTCGGCTTCACTCGAAATGTCCAGTCGATGTGGACAAACACAGGAGGCGCGGTTTTTCCTGTAAGAATCAAAGTCAAGTTATTCACCTCGAAAAATATATACAGACAGATCATCACACAAATCGAGTTGACTGGAGCGAATATGTTGTCGTCCTCCACCAGTATGAAAAGTCCCGACGGACTCGAGCTTATGGAATTTCTTATCGAAGTTACCGACAGAAACATCGTAAATAACGTATGTAATTCTATAATGGATGTAAAGGATGTCGTTGTTGCCGCACGCATCTAAAGAAACAATCCGGGCATTTATCGCAATCCCTGTCCCCGAAGGGATTATCGGCGAAGTTGTCCGATTCCGGAATGCTCTTGCAAATGAACTGCCCAATGCAAAATGGGCAAAGCCCGAAGGTTTTCACATCACGCTCAAGTTTCTTGGCGAAATAACGATCCCGGTAATCGAAAAAGTGAAGCAAGTTATGGACGAATCGGCAGGCGGATGGCGCGATTTCGAGATGTCGCTCGGAGGAACGGGAGTTTTCCCCGAGCCGGCGCGAGCACGCGTTTTATGGGTAGGCGCAACAGCAGGGAATGTAGGCTGCAACAGGATATTCCGAAGCCTCGAAGCGCCGTTGGGAACTATTGGCTTCAAGATGGAAAAAAGACCTTTCAAAGTGCATATTACTCTGGCGAGATTCAGGAAACCCGGTTCGGTTCCAGAAAAAGTATTGAAATCTCAATTTTCTTCCACATCATTTTTCGCGAAAAAGGTCGTCCTTTATCAAAGTACGCTGCACACCGGCGGCGCTGTCTACAATCCTCTTCATACGATAAAGCTTTCGGAATAATTTACACAATGCCTTATGTACTGGACAGTACCAAGTTCTGGATAATACTTTACCCCTTTTTTACTGATTTGCGAAGCTTGGCGAGTTCGACGGATAGGTCGATCCATTCGCCGGTAAGTTTTTTGAATTG